>JBARNL010000705.1:0-18788 GCA_049802955.1 Candidatus Angelobacter sp. | reverse complement strand
CCGCCAGCCAGGCTTTCCAGGACAATCAACAAAATTACCACTACAAGATATTTACCTGCTGGCGGTTGAATTCCGACAATTTTGTGTTCGAACAACAACAGCAGCAGAACCTGTATCAACTGGTGTTTCCGGCAGGGGTCAGGAAATCACATGCGGGGTGAAGGGCTTCAGCACAGGCCGCATTGAGCAATTTGGGGGGTCGAAAGGCCCCTTTTTACAGGGCCAGCCTCTAATAGGCAACCCCTCCCGTCCAATTCCGGTGACAAGACATCATATTTGCAGCAGCGTATAACGCCAGTCAGGGACCAATCTTGCAGCGCAGGATATATTTTCCCAAGACTTAAAATATGAGCCGCTCGTCCGATGCGCACCACTCGTCCGAGAAGTCACCTTGGTTCCCGGCGCGAGTGGCAAGTCCAAATGATTTGGAGTATAAAGAAATGTTGCGCACAGAGCCGCTTCCAACACTAGAGAAGCCGGAAATCAGCGACAGGAAAACCATGTCAACCAGCACAATCACAAAAGGTCTAGAAGGCGTAGTTGCGGCCAGTTCCGGGGTCTGCTACATCGATGGCGATGCCGGAGTGCTCGCTTACCGCGGCATTGATATTCATGAGCTTGCGGAAAAATCCACATTTGAAGAAACATGCTATTTGCTGTGGTTTGGCCGGCTGCCCAAGGCGGCAGAACTGGCCGACGTGAAGCAAAAGTTGGGCGCAGAGCGCAAAGTGGACCCCGCGATTTATGACATGATGCGCCGGGTCCCCAAAACCGCGACGCCCATGGAAGTGCTGCGCACGGTCGTCTCCGCGCTGTCTTTTTACGATGCGGAAGCCGAGAAGATCGATCACGATGCGAATGTCCGCAAGTCCATCCGATTGACTTCGCAGATTGCCATGATCGTGGCCGGCTATGATCGGATTCGCAAAGGCAAAAACATCGTCGATCCTGATCCAAGGCTCTCACATGCAGCCAATTTTTTGCTGCAATTAAACGGTGAAAAGCCATCTTCAACCGCCGAAAGAGCTCTCGACGTGGCGCTGATCCTGCACGCCGACCATGAATTGAACGCCTCAACATTTGCCGCCCGCGTGACCGCAGCCACGCTTTCTGACATGCATTCGGCAATAACGAGCGCGATTGGCGCGCTCAAAGGCCCGCTGCACGGCGGAGCCAATGAAGCGGTTATGCGCATGCTGTTTGAGATCGACAAAAAAAGCGAGGACCCGGTTGAGCACGTGAAGAACATGCTGGCCAACAAGAAAAAGATTTCCGGCTTTGGCCATCGCGTCTATCACACGGAAGATCCGCGGGCCACGCACCTGCGACAGATGTCGCGCGACCTGGGCCGCTCGGCGAACCCAAAGTGGTATGAAATGTCCGCCAAAATTGAGCAGTACATCAAGAATGACAAAGGCCTGAATGCCAACGTGGATTTCTACTCGGCTTCCACTTACACCACTCTTGGCCTGGACGTTGACCTGTTTACTCCGGTGTTTGCCGTCTCCCGCATCAGCGGCTGGGCAGCGCACGTGATTGAGCAGCTCGACGACAACCGGCTGATCCGTCCGCGTGCCGACTACATTGGCCCGGCGTATCCGAATAAATATGTGGCGATGGAGAAGCGGTAGCTCTCTCCGAAGCCCCGAGCGAAGCGAGGGGTCGCTATAGCCGCACATGATTTGTAAGGACCACGATTGAACGTGGTCCTTCTTCATTTTCGCGTCCCTCTAATCGATCGCGGTGAAATTTGCCCGCTTCGTAAGCTTGGTTGCGATAGGGTTCCCTCGCTTCGCTCAGGATGTTAGAAAAACGGCGTAGAATAGAGCCATGCGCCGCGTTTACCTTGATAACAATGCCACCACCCCGGTCTTGCCGGAGGTGTTTGAGGCGATGCGGCCTTTCTACCTGGAGCAGTTCGGCAACGCGTCGTCCATCCACCATTACGGGCAGCATGCGCGCGCGGCGGTGGAAAAGGCGCGAGCATCTGTAGCGGCGCTGGTGAATGCGCGTCCGGCAGAAATTGTTTTTACCAGCGGCGGCACTGAAGCCGACAATCTGGGCATCTTTGGCATGGTGCAGCGCGGCGATCACGTTATTACCTCCACTATCGAGCACAGCGCGGTCACCAACAGCTGCAAGCGGCTGGAACAGATGGGCTGCGAAGTCACGTATGTTCCGATCAACGCCCGTGGCGAAATTTACGCGGGCAATGTGGAAGCGGCGTTGCGCCCGAATACGCGGCTCATCACGATCATGATGGCAAACAATGAAACCGGAGTGATTCAGCCCGTGGAAGAAATCGGCAAGATTGCGCAAGAGGCCGATGTCTTCTTTCATACCGATGCGGTTCAGGCAACCGGCAAGGTCCCGATCAACGTGCAGAAAATTGCCTGCGATGCGCTTTCGATTTCGGGGCACAAGATCCATGCGCCGCAGGGGACCGGAGCGCTTTACATCAAGAAAGGCACGCTCATCCAACCGCAGATGTACGGCGGCACGCATGAGCGACAGCGCCGCGCCGGAACGGAAAATTTGCCGGGGATTGTTGGACTGGGCAAAGCGGCGGAGATTTCCAAGCAGTGGCTCTGCCCATCCACACCAGAATCGGGTGGGAATGGGGCCCTGGAGAGCGGCGGGCCAGCGGAAATGGCCGCGATGCGCGACCGGTTGCAGGATGCAATCCTAAGCGCGATGGAAGATGTGGGCGTAAACGGCG
Source organism: Candidatus Angelobacter sp. (assembly GCA_049802955.1). Lineage (GTDB taxonomy): Bacteria > Acidobacteriota > Terriglobia > Terriglobales > Acidobacteriaceae > Angelobacter. The sequence continues at coordinate 16,069 of JBARNL010000705.1, read as the reverse complement.
AGGGAGCGCCGCGAGTTCCGAACACGACGAATTTGTGGTTCGACCATATTGAAGGCGAGGCGCTGGTGATTGCGCTTGACCTGAAAGGGCTGGCCGTCTCAAGCGGCGCCGCGTGCTCTTCTGGGGCCATTGAGCCGTCACACGTGCTGCTGGCCATGGGATTGCCGCACCAGCGCGCGCGTGCAAGCATCCGCATCAGTCTGGGCAAGCAGACCACGAATGATGATATCGACTTTGCCATCAAAGTAATTCCGGAGACAGTGGCGCGCCTGCGCGAGATTTCTCCGGTTTATCAGAAGGTCGCCGCAGATTCACGCAAATGAACGCAGATCACGGCGCAGATGAGCGCGGGCGAAGCGCAAGTTCGCTCCCTTTCGTGTTCAGCTAAGTCTTTCTGCCGATAGTCGGCAAATTCCTATTCAGCTACACTGGTTTCATGATGATATGGTCGGCCTGCATTGACCGTTTTCTAATCAAGCGCAAAATTTAATGAGCACCAAGTGGGTCCCAAAATCCGTACTGGCCCTGAAGCATTATTCGCGGCCAGACTTTGTCGCTGACCTGATTGCCGGCATCACAGTCGGGCTGGTGGCATTGCCGTTGGCCATGGCATTCGCGATTGCGTCCGGCATGCCGCCGCAGGCTGGACTTTACTGCGCCGTGATAGCCGGATTTCTGATTTCAGCACTGGGCGGATCACGCGTACAGATTGGCGGACCGACCGGCGCGTTCGTGGTCGTTATCTCCGGCATCGTGGCGCGCTACGGCATTGACGGCCTGTTCATGTGTACGGGAATCGCCGGCGTGTTCCTGATTTTTCTGGGCGTGACCGGGTTGGGCAGCGCGGTGAAATATATTCCGCGTCCGGTGGTAGTGGGTTTCACTAACGGAATTGCCGTGGTGATTGCCAGCACCCAGCTCAAAGATTTTTTTGGATTACGCATTGAGAACGTGCCCGGAAATTTTCTGGGCCGCCTGGAAGCTGTGGCGGAAAACTTCCATACAATCTCTTTCGAAGAAACGGGACTGGCGGTGCTGGCGCTGGCGCTGATCCTGGTGTGCAGAAAGTTCTTCCCTAAGATTCCCGGCTACATTGTTGCGCTTTTTGTAGGGACAGCGCTGGTTTATTTCCTACGCCTGCCGGTGCAGACCATCGGCACGCGCTTTGGCGGGATTCCTTCCGGACTGCCAGCGCTGAAGATTCCCCACTTCCATCTTGACCTGATCCGTCCGCTGATTGCGCCGGCCATTACCGTGGCCATGCTGGGCGCGATTGAGTCACTCATGTCTGCTGTGGTGGCCGATAAATTGTTTGGCCACGGAGAGAAGCACAAGCCGAACGTTGAGCTGATCGCGCAGGGTGTGGCGAATTTTATTTCGCCACTGATGGGCGGCCTGCCCGCCACCGGCGCGATTGCGCGCACAGCGACCAATATTCGATCGGGAGCGAGAAGCCCGATTGCGGGAATGATTCACGCGCTCACGCTGCTGGCGATCCTGATGTTTGCCACGCCGGTGGCCAAGTTTATTCCGCTGGCGGTGCTCGCGGCAATTCTGCTGGTTGTTTCTTACAACATGGGTGAGTGGGCTGAGATTCCGGAATTGCTCAAGCTCTCACGGCTGGAAGTGGCGTGCTGGTCGGCGACATTTGTGCTGACCGTGTTTGCCGACCTGACGGTTGCCGTGGAAGCAGGGATGATTCTGGCCGCGCTGGTTTTTATCCGCAAGGTCACGGCCACGACAACGATTTCGCGGGTCACAAAAGAATATCTGGCGGAAAGCAAGCTGCACGTGCTGCAGGACAAAGAGATTCCGCCTTACGCGACGGTGTTTCGTATCCATGGGCCGTTTCTGTTTGGCGCGGCCGATAAGATTGATGACCTCATGCAGCAGATACCCGATCTGCCGCCAATTGTGATTTTGCGTCTGCGCAACATGACGGCCATTGACGCCACGGGCATACGCGCGTTGGAAGAATTGGCGGATCGCGTAAAAGCCAGCGGACGGCGCTTGATTCTATGCGGTGCGCGTGAGCAGCCCGCGCAATTGATGCGACAGTCAGAATTTGAGCAGCACGTGGGCGCGGAAAATATCTGCGCCAATGTGACTGAAGCTCTCGCACGCGCGGGAGTAGTATTCCCGCAGATCGCGGCGGAAGCGCCATCGGTGCAGAAGTGGGGACGACGCAAGGACGATCATGGAGCGCAGGCCGCCGCGAGCTCCGTCTAAGCTGTGAGCATCTGCTCCTCTTTTTCTATAATGGGTCAACGATGAACGCACCTGCATATTTCGAAATCCAGGCCGACGATCCCAGCCGCGTTGTGACTTTTTACTGCGAAATCTTCGGCTGGACTTTCACCAGGGCGGAAGGACTGCCGGTTGAATACTGGCGGATCGAAACTGAAGGGCTGCGAGGCGGTTTGTTGAAGCGTCCTGCAAAGACGCCGCCACTCCAACACGGAACTAACGCCTTTGTCTGCTCGATGGAGGTGGAGAACTTTGACGCCATGGCAGCGCGAATCCTGAGCGCGGGCGGAAAAATTGCCCTGCCAAAGTTTGCTGTGCCTGGTGTGTGCTGGCAGGGATATTTCATCGACATTGAAGGCAACACGTTCGGCATTTTCCAGGCGGACCCGGCGGCAAAGTAAGCCGCTGGCGCGCCTTCTCTGAGTTTGGCTCATCTATAATCAATACAGGCCATTTATGCCCACCCAGACCATCGCGGTAGCCATGTCCGGCGGTGTGGATTCTTCCACCGTTGCGGCCATGCTGCGCGCTGAAGGGCACAACGTTGTGGGCCTGACCATGCAGTTGTGGAACCAGCGCCGCCTGGCCGGACATGAAGGCATGCCGGAGCAGGTGCAGGGGCGATGCTGCTCCATCGATGACGTGTATGACGCGCGCCGCGTGGCCGAGGACCTGGGCATTCCGTATTACGTGGTGAACCATGAAGAGCGTTTTGAGCGCGATGTGGTGCGTCCGTTTATTGATGAGTATCTATCCGGACGCACACCGATTCCGTGCAGCCTGTGCAACAACCATTTGAAGTTTGACCAGCTGCTGATTACCGCGCGGCAGATTGGCGCGGACATGCTGGCCACGGGCCATTACGCGCGCTGCGAGTTTTCCGCGGAGCGCAATCGCTGGCTGCTGCGTCGCGCTGCCGATCCCGCTAAGGACCAGACATATTTTCTCTTTGGACTGACGCAGGAGCAACTCAGCCGCACGCTGTTTCCGCTGGGACACATGAATAAGTCGCAGGTGCGCGAACTGGCGCGGGAGCATCATCTGGCGCTGGCGGAAAAGCCGGACTCGCAGGAGATTTGCTTTGTTCCGGGCGGGGATTACAAGCGCTTTATCGATGCCTATCTCAGTGAGCAGGGTGAGCAGCTGCCCGACACTTCCGGCGAACTCGTCACTACAGACGGCACGGTGCTGGGACACCATGAGGGAATCCACAACTTTACCGTGGGCCAGCGCAAGGGACTGGGCGTGGCCACAGGCTCGCCGCTCTACGTGATCAATATCAACGGTGCTGAAGGTAAGGTAACCGTCGGCGGAAACGACGATCTGCTCTCGCGCACGTTGATCGCCCACAAGTTGAACTGGATCGCAGTTGACGGCCTGCATGATTCCGGCGCTGACGCTAACACGCCAATACTCGTTCAAGCCAACTCGCCCATGCGCGTTCAAGCTAAGATTCGTCATCGCCATGAGGCCGCGCCCGCCGTGCTGGAGAATGCTCCCAACGGCGAAGTGCGCGTGACCTTCGACCAGCCGCAACGCGCCATCACGCCGGGACAGGCTGTGGTGTTTTACCAAGACGATCTGGTCGTCGGCGGCGGGTGGATAGCCGAGACGGCGCGATAATCTGTCGTTCGCAAGCCGTCATCCGAATCCAACCTCACTCATAGCGTAATCAGTGGATCGACGCGCGTGCTCTGCGCACTGGAATGTAACTGGCCGTCACCACTACCACAAAGAGAGAAACGGCTATTGCGGCAAAGATCAGCGCATCGTGCAGCCAACGACATAGAGCATGCTGGCAAGCGCAGAGCCAACAACTCTGAATGCGTAGTTTAGCCGGATTTTTGTGCCCCCAGGCTTAGAAACTTTACTCTGGGCCGTGGAATGGTTCTGGAAGGTGTTGAGGTGTGAGATACTTGTTCTCAACATCAGACGGAAGCCTTCATGCCCGAGCCTGCATTCAAGCCCAGCGGCGCAGCTCGACAGCACGATTTAACTGGCGCCTCGGTAGGACGGTTCATCATCCAACACCGCCTCGGTTCGGGCGGCATGGGAGAGGTGTACCGCGCTGAAGATACGACGCTACGGCGTGCAGTCGCTATCAAGCGCGTGTCTCCAATGGCCGGATCATCAGACCTGACGCGGCTGGTGCGCGAAGGCCAGCGGGCGTCCGCACTCAATCATCCCAACATCGCCAGTATTTATGACGTGCTTGAAGACCAGGGCGAAGTCCTGCTGGTAATGGAGTACGTTGAAGGCGTAACGCTGCGGGAAAAGCTGGCAGGCCCCATGAGTCCCGAGGAGTTTCTGCCTATCGCCATTGAGTGCGCGGAAGCGCTGGCGGCGGCGCACGAAAAAAACATTCTCCACAGTGACATCAAGCCGGAAAACATCATGCTTACTTCCAGCGGGCACGTTAAGCTGTTGGATTTTGGCGTGGCCCGGCGCGTCCCAGGCGCGGATGAAACCACCCAGGCAACAATTGCCCACACTCTCAGCATAGTGGATCCGGTGGGCGGAACGCTGGCTTATATGGCGCCGGAAGTTTTACTAGGCGGCACGCCCAATTTGCGCGCAGACGTGTTTTCCCTGGGCGTGGTCTGCTATGAGATGCTGGCCGGCAAGCATCCTTTCCGTGGCGATTCCGAGCTGCCAGTAGGTGCGCGAATCATTCAAGAAACGGCAACGCCGCTGGCCAAGCTGAACGCACAGGTGGCGCAGCCACTGGCAGATGTTATCGCCAAGGCCATGCAGCGCGGGCCCAAAGAGCGTTACGCGAGCGCCAGGCCAATGGCAGGTGACCTGAGTCTTATCCAGCAGGGAATCAAGCCGAAAATGATCGGCAGCGGCTCTAGGCGGCCAGCCATGCGGCGGCGTATTGCGATCACGGCTATGCTGCTCAGTGCTGCTGTGGTGTTGGCTCTGGCTGTGTTATTCACTGGCGTGCGGGCAAAGCTGGGGCTGGGAAAGGGAGATGCCGGAGCGCACTCTTCCGCCGCTGCGACGCCGTTACAGCAGAACATGGCGTTGCTGCCGGTGAGCGTGGCTGGCGACGATCCCAAGATGAAGGCTTTTGCCGATGGATTGGCGGTCAGCGTGGCGTCAAAACTTTCGCAGCTTTCTGAGGACCATACTTTGGAGGTCGTGAGCAGCAGCCAGATACGCGACAAGAAAGTCACTACACCCCAGGAAGCATTTCAGCAGTTTGGCGCCAACACGGCGCTGCAAATGAATTTGCAGAAAGCCGGAGAGATGATGCGCGCCAGTTACACGCTGGTGGAAAGCAAGAGCGGACGCACACTGGCCGGAGATACCGTGACCGCGCCGGCAAGCGATCCTTTTTCGCTGCAGGACCAGATGGCCGGCAGCATTCTACGCGCTTTGAAAATCCAGCTTCGTCCGGATGAGCAGGTTGCCGTGAACATGCACGGTACGGCATTACCCGCAGCATATGACTATTACTTGCAGGGGACAGGTTACCTTGAGGACTATTCTGCCCGGCCGGAGCGCGTGGACCAGGCAATCCAGATGCTGAATCAGGCGCTGAAACTTGATCCCAATTTCGGTCTGGCGAGCGCCATGCGAGGCCAAGCTTACTGGGACAAGTATCAACAAACCAAGAACAAAGCCTGGATCGGGTCCGCCAGCTCCGATTGCACCAAGGCACTGGAACTGGCCAACGCCGGCGCTTCCGGCCATCTCTGTTTGGGGCTGTTGAACATTGGCACCGGAAAGTATGAAGAAGCAGCCACGGAGTTCCAGCGCGCTTTGCAACTGGAGCCCACGAATGACGATGCCGCAATCGGCATGGCCCGCGCCTATACTTCGCTCAACCGTCTGAACGAAGCGGAGGAGACTTACCAGCGCGCCATCAAGCTGCGCCCGAACCACTACAAGACTTATGCGTGGCTGGGATTTTTTTACGTCCAGCAGGCGCAATATGAGAAAGCTGCGCAAATTTATCAGAAGCTAACCAGCCTGGCCCCGGAAAATCCAGAGGGTTATTACAATCTGGGCGCTGCCTATCTTTTTCTGGGTCGTGATCGGGACGCTATCGCGGCGCTGGAGAAGTCCATCAAGTTGCGTCCATCACCGGCAGCCTACTCAAACCTGGGGACCGCGTATTTTCGCGCCCGAAAATTCGCGGAAGCAGCCGCCAATTATCAGGAGGCAGTCAAGTACGATGAGAAAGACCAGCTTCTATGGAACAATCTTGGCGACGCTTATTATTTTGGAGGCCAGCACGAGCAAGCCAGGGAGGCTCGCCAGAAGGCACTTGTGCTGGCGAATGAACAGTTGCAGGTGAACCCGCGGGATGCGGTCCTGCAAGGCGATGTAGCTTCTCTCTACGCGGAACTAGGACAGAGAAAGGACTCTTTAGAACACCTGGATCGCTCCTTGCAGTTTGGCAGAGGAGACAAGGACCTCTGGTACAAGGCCGCGGTGGTATACAACACATTAGGCGAGACGCCTATCGCCTTAGAGTGCCTGCGGAAAGCAATTTCAGCAGGCTATTCACCTTCAACCATCGCCAAGGCCCCAACTTTTGACAACCTGCGCGAGAATCCACGGTTCCAGCAGTTATCGGGCGCCAGGTAATTCCAGGACGTTCAACCGGAAAAACGAAGAAAGCAATTTGTTCCCAGGTTCTTCCGCTTCCGCAGGCCCAGGACCCTTATTTTTTCTCGAATAGAAGGAGTAAACATGGCTACAGCAAAGCACTTGCATTTGCACCTCAAAGATAGTTCAGCGCCCAACATCGATGTATATTCAACCCCGGTTATCGTCTATCAAGGGGAGATATTTGATTGGACAATTAGCGGCCAGGACGGCCAGGCATCAGTCACGGTAGAACCGGTTTCTGTTCAATCGTGGCCTTTCAGTCAGTCTTCATTTTCAGTAAGCCGTGGAAATGGAACGCAGGCCACGGTGAATGGCGCCCCAGGGACGTACGAGTTCCAGTGTTCTCCGGCGGCGCCAACCAGCCCGCAAACCCTTATTGTCGCCCAGGTCTTTGGTCAATGTAGTGATCCTCAGGCTTCTAGCGGGGGGTATTTTGCATGGCAGAACTCGCAAAATGCCGCCATTCTTATCAAAGCCGCGCGAGGTGTGACATGGCCGTTAGTGCAGAGTGAGCCCGTTGTCATACTAGGGAATTCAACGGTCATCGTTCAGGTGTTATCGAACGCAACGGTGGGCGATTACGGAATTAGAGTCACAATGCAGCAAGGTGGTTCAGGAGTCTGTCCGCAGGCAGGCGATCCCAGGATCATCGTTACCGCCCCCAACGATCCTAAATAAGTTTCAAACCATGGCAGCAGCCGGATGGGGAGCAAGCGATCCATCCGGCTGTGCTATATCTGGCAGAATCCGGTAAAGCGGGTCCCGGCCCGGACGGCGGAGGAGTATCCGTACGGCTCGGTGCATCCTTCATTTCGCGGCAGCCTGCGTCCGGTAACTCAGTATTTAGCGGCGTTAGCGCAGGCAGCTCTCCAAGAAATTTCTCTAATAACGTCTCTTTAGGCTGAAGCGACCTTATCCGGACGTTGAAGTGCAATCAATGGGCTTCTTGGATCGATGGGAGCACGGAAAAAATATTTTTCTTCTTTCTTAAACGGCAGCTTTTGCCAAAGACTCCGCTCATCCTTGAAACCCCTGGCCCGCATGAATGCGACTACATTAAGGTCATGGTTGAGATGCATAGGATGCGATTTAGTGGCGCCGGCTGGCACATCGAAAACCAAAAGGCCGCCAGGATTCAGCAAGGATGCCAGGAAACTAAGTTCGCCGGGAAGATCAGGCAGGTGTTCCAGCACATCCAGGGAGAAAATGGTGTCAAAACCGCGCTTTTTCCCTGCGGCAGCCAGCTCTTCTTTGGTATGAAAAAATTCAATGACCAGATTGCGCTGCCTGGCCCGCTCACGGGCGAATCTCATCGTTTCGCCCTCAACATCGTAATAGGTAGCCCGCTCTGATTTTGCGACTTCCAGCAAAATTTCGCCATTCCCTGCCCCGTAGTCAAGGCAAGATCCGCGGGCGTATTTGAGCATATTTAAGTTGGAACGTATGCGCTTGTACTCAAGGTTGTAACCTGAAAGAGCAAAAAGATAGAGCTCCGAGTTTAGCCTATACCATTCTTTCAGGCGCTCGTGGTCATCTTCGGCGATCTGGGCTTGTTGCCAGTTTTTTGCCAACTGCTGGTTACTTACCGCCCATAAATGCAGGATGCGCTCAGAGGAGTAGCCGGTAAAGGCATTCAGTTCGTGGATGGAAGCGTTGATGTTTTCCGTATTACGCCGGTCTGCGCGATGAACGAGATAGGCCGTTGCCAGCGAGGTTACCAGCAGCAGGCAGATCAATGCGAGATAGGAGAGCGCTCCGATTTCCCGCTGGTGGGCCGAGAGAAGAACCAAAAGCACGCTCACAATGCTCACCAGGCCTACCCAGTAAAGCTCGATTTTGTCCGATAGAACTACAGCGAGGTGGGCGGCTGCGGCAACCAGCAGAGTCGCCAGCAACATATCGAGACGAAATACAAAGAGCAATGCGGAAAGCAGTGCAATGTCGCCCACCCAGTAATAAAGTGGCAGGAACCGGCGAGGCACTTTACGGCCAAACAGGTTAATAACAAGCAGCCAACCGCAGGCCGCCAACACCCAGGCTATCTGCCGTGCATTCGAAATCAGCAGCCCGCTAATAATCAAAGCGGCAGGGATAATCCTCCAGCGAATCCGCACCGCCCATCGGGGGCGTTTCCCCGGATCGACGGTCAGGTGTAGATAGTCTGGCGTGTAGTAAATAAAAATTGCCAGTGCGGAAACGAGAGCGGCATAGAGCGCTAATAGCCGGGTAGGCGATGCCCCGCCGCTTTTGATGCACCATCCCATTGTGGCAAACAGTAGCAAAACCAGCGCCGTTCCCAAGACTCGGCTGGATCTCAGGAATTGTCGTTGCTCCGTGTATTCCATAAGCATTCAAAATCTTTTATTCCAAAACGCCGCCTGCGCGTATCAACTCCGCCAGCTTGGCAAAATCCTCCGCGAACACGCGGTCATGCTCAATCATTGGACTTACCTTGCGGATGGCCGCATGCGCTTTCTGCAATGGCGGACTAGTCTTAAGCGGCAAAAGAAAATCCAACGCCTGCGCCGCCGCGCAAGCTTCAATCGCCAGCACGTTGGTGGTATTCGCGATCACGCGTTTCAGCTTGATGGCCGCCGTCATCCCCATGGAAACATAATCTTCTTTATTGCCTGACGTGGTGATTGAATCTACGGACGCAGGATGCGCCAGCCCTTTGTTTTCGCTGGCCAGCGCCGCGGCAGTCACCTGCGGCATCATAAAACCGGAGTTGATCCCGGCATCGGGCGCGAGAAATGGCGGCAAGCCTTCATTCAAGGCAGGATTCACCAGCCGCTCAATGCGTCTCTCGGAAATTCCCGCCAATGAAGACAGCGCTATCGCCATATAATCCAGGGCAAACGCCAGCGGCTGCCCGTGAAAGTTTCCGCCGGAGATAATGTCGCCTTCGCTATTGTTCTTCACAAACACCAGCGGATTATCCACCGCCGAGTTCATTTCAATCTCAAAGGTCCGGCGGCAGAAATCCAGCGTGTCGCGGACAGCGCCGTGGACCTGCGGAATGCAGCGCAGTGAGTAGGCGTCCTGCACGCGCCCGCAATCTTTGTGCGACTCGCGAATCTCGCTTCCTGCCAGCAACCGCCGCAGGTTCGCCGCAACCTGCGTCTGGCCCGCATGCGGCCGCGCGTCATGTATGCGCGCATCAAACGCGACATCCGTTCCATGCAGAGCATCGAGTGACATTGCTCCCAGAACGTCCGCGGTTGCAGCCAGAGTTTCCGCCGCCAATAAAGATAGCGCTCCCACCGCCAGCATTGCCTGTGTTCCGTTGATGAGCGAGATCGCTTCTTTGGCTTCAGGGACCAACGCCTTGATCCCGGCGCGTTGCAACGCTTCAGCGCTGCTGGCGCGAGCATTGCCGTTCCACACATAACCTTCGCCGATCATCACCAGCGCCAGGTGGGCCAGCGGAGCAAGATCGCCGCTTGCGCCAACGCTTCCCTGCGACGGCACCACCGGATGCACGCCTTTATTCAGCATGGCGCAAATCAGGTCGATCACCTCAGGGCGCACGCCGGAAAAGCCCTTGGCCAGCGAGTTGGCGCGTAGCAGCATCATGGCCCGCGTCTCTTCCTGGCTGAGCGGCTCGCCCACACCCACTGAATGTGAGCGGATCAGGTTGACCTGGAGTTGCCGGTTCTGCGTCGGCTCAATGTGCACATCGCTCAGTTTGCCAACACCGGTGTTGATGGCATAAGCAACGCGGTTTTCCCGCAGCAGTTTTTCCACAACCTCGCGCGCGGCGATAACTTTTGTCCGGGCGCTGTCCGCAAGCTCTACCGGCCGCTGCTCATAGACCACCTGACGCAAGTCGTCGAGTGAAAGATCATTTCCGTTGATTTGAAGAGAGCTCATGGATTTTGGTTAAGCCCGTTGAAAGCCTGCATGTATTTTTCCGGCAGCGCCGTGCGTTCCAGATTTTTATTAACGATGATGTGCATGGTTTCACCCGTGGCCAGCAGCGTGCGATCGGCCTCACGGAAGATTTCATAACTGAAGTGCAGCAGTGATGAGCGCACATTCTTGATCTGCGTGCGCACCACAATAACATCATCATACTGCGCCGGCGCTTTGTACCGGACACGCAAGTCGACAACAGGAATGTGGCAATTGTCTTCGCTTTCCATGTCACTGTATTGGAAGCCGAGCTGCCGCAGCAGCTCTACACGTCCCACTTCAAACCATATGACGAAATTGGAGTGGTAGACGACGCCCATCTTGTCGGTTTCGGCGTAGCGTACGCGCAGCTTTGTTTCGCCGCTAATCTTCGTCTTGAGGTCCTTTGTCTTAAGGTCCTTTGTCTTAAGGTCCTTTGTTTTAAGGTCGTTTCTATTTCCGTCTTCTATTTTCCTGTCCAAGTGGGTTTGCGCTTCTCCAGAAATGCTGTGATGCCTTCTTTGAAGTCGGCGGTCTGGCGGATGCCCGCATTGCCCTGCACCGCCTGCTTCACCTGACGGTCAAGTTGCTCGCGAGTATAGCTGGAAAGCAGCTTCTTTGTTGCCTGCAGCGATGCAGGGCTGTTCTCCAGCAACTGCGCGGCCAGTTCCTGCGCTCGCGCCATCAACTGTTCCGGCGCCACGATCTCATTCACCAGCCCCAGCTTCAGCGCTTCCTCGGCTGCAAAAATACGGCCCGTCAACAGCAGGTCGCGCGCGCGCTTTTCGCCGATGTTGGCAATGAGAAAACTTGAAACGATTGCCGGAACAAAACCGATGCGCACTTCGGTGTATCCAAACTTCGCTTCCGGGACAGCCAGCGTGAAATCGCATAACGTCGCCAGCCCTGTTCCGCCTGCGATGGCCGGCCCGTTCACCGCGGCAATCGTCGGCTTGGGAAAGTCATAGAGCGTCCGGAAAAGCGATGCCATGGTTTCTGAATCCTGAATGTTCTGCTCATGCGTACGTCCAGTAAGTTGCTTCAGGTTGTCCAGGTCCATGCCGGAGCAAAATGCCTTGCCTGCGCCGGTGAGTATCACGATTTGCGCTGATGAACTGGCGGCTTGTTTCAGCGCTGCCAGCAAATCATCAATCAATTCATAGCTGATGGCGTTGCGCTTGTCGGCGCGGTTGAGCGTGATAGTGGCGATGCGGCTGGATCCGGCGTAGAGAACGGTTTTGTAGGGCAATCTAGTTTTTCCTCGGAAGCTCTTCAGCCTTGCTCATGAAAACGTAAAAGTCCTCAACCGCATTCGGAGTGCCTGTAAAACTTGTGCGGAGGTCAGTGCCGAAGGAACATTGAATATCTGCAATCCCGAATCTATCCGTATATTCAAAGCATTTCCCAGGTCTATGGGCGAGCACGACGGCACGCGTCTTGGCCAGGCGCCAACCCAATTTCTGCTGCATTTCTGTAGAAATTGGTTGCAACGCAAGCCTTGGCTGTTCCTTCTTAAAGTCTACTGTAATTGATGCATTCTTGTGCCGCGTAGGAGACGGCATGGTGTCGAAACTATATTCGTCATAAGCGCTGCCAGTACTGGCGCTATAAAACATTGGCGTGTGAAGCCGAATGCCATGAACGTCGAGATAGAATCCATGCGGGAGCTCAAAAATAACAGCAACTATTTGCGGCCCGAAGAGTGCCACATCGACAATAACAATTGTCATCAGGATCACAGAAAAAAGAAGGCCCTTCTTCTTCACATCACCACCGTGTGCTTCTTCGCAATCTCCGCCGACATCGCGAGTACGGAATCCAGAGGCTTCTTCAACGGAACATCCGCGCCTTGCGCGATCAGCGCCTGCACCGCTATCTCTGTCGGGATATTGCCGATCATCTCATCCTGCGCGAACGGACACCCGCCCAGCCCGCCGATAGCGGAATCGAACCGACGGCAGCCGGCTTCATAGGCAGCGGTAATTTTCTCGGCTGCACCGGCTTTCGTGCTGTGCAGATGCGCGCCTATCTCCAGATAATCGTAAGCGGAGATCACCGCCGCAATCAGGTCTTTTACCTGCGCCGGTGTCGAAAGGCCGACGGTGTCCGCCAACGAAATCTGCGTGATGTTCATGTCGGCCAGAATACCCACGGCTTCAATCACTTCTTCGGCGTTCCAGAGATCGCCGTACGGATTGCCAAACGCCATCGAAATATACGCGACAACATTCAGGCCGGCAGAGTCGGCCTTGAGCTTGATCTGCTCCAACTCATCGGCAGCAGCTTCGAGCGTCTGGTGCTGATTGCGCTCCAGAAACGTTGGCGAGACAGAATACGGGAAACCCAGTGTCTTCACGGCCTCGGTGGCAATGGCGCGCTCCGCGCCTTTCTGGTTCACCACAATCCCGATAATCTCTACGTCATCCGGCGGATCAAGTTCTTTCAACACAGCTTCCGAATCGGCCATCTGCGGAATGGCCTTGGGCGAAACGAACGAAACAGCGTCGATATGCTTGAACCCAGCGCCGATCAGCGCGCTGAGATATTGGACCTTGATGGCAGTGGGAATCTGGCCTTTGATGCCTTGCCAGGCATCGCGTGGGCATTCGATGATTTTTACTTGCTTTGACATAAAAATCAAAACCTACCAACAGGCACGGAGACACGGAGTTCTTTCTGAAATCTCGAGCGCTGCGAGAGATCCCTATATCGCGCCTTGATCCCAACCTTCACATCATAGATAACGGTAGGGTTCCCTCACTGCGTTCGGGATTACAGAAAAAGTTATGTCTGCAGCACCCCAACCTTAAACTCCTTCACCTCCGGATTCAGGCTTGCCGCTTCCAGCGCCGTGATCAGCGCCTGGCGGGTCTCCATGGGATCGATAATCTTGTCGATCCACAATCTTGCCGCCCCGTAGCGGGGATTGGTTTGTTGATCATAAGTAGCTTTAGTAGCATCGAACAGTTCTTTTCGGTCTTGCTCGCTCAATTTCTTGCCGCCGCGTTCAAGTTGTTTGATCTTGATTTCCACCAGCGTTCCCGCAGCGGCCGCGCCGCTCATCACGGCATAACGCGCTGAAGGCCAGGCAAAGACAAATCGCGGATCGTAGGCTTTGCCGCACATTGCGTAATGTCCTGCCCCAAACGATCCACCCACAATCACCGTGATTTTAGGCACCACGGAATTGGCGACGGCATTTACCATTTTTGCTCCGGCTTTGATAATGCCGCTCCACTCGGCGTCGCGGCCCACCATGAATCCATTCACGTCATGCAGAAAAATCAGCGGCACAAGATTCTGGTTGCAATCCATGATGAAGCGTGCAGGCTTCTCGGCGCTTTCCGTATAGATCTCGCGCCCAAATTCCATGTGCTTTTCGCCGGTCGAAGGATCGGTCTGCTGCGCCGGCGACGCCTGGTTGGCTACAATGCCCACGGCAAAACCGCCGATCCGCGCCAACCCGCAGATCACGGTCTTGCCGTATTCGGCTTTGTATTCATCGAATTTTGCGCCATCAATGATCCGCGCGATGATCTCTTTCATGTCATACGGCCGCATGCCGTCGGCTTCAAAGATGCCGTAAATTTCTTCCGCCGCGTATGCCGCAGGCTCGGCCTTCACACGGTTGAACGGCGCACCCGGTTTATGACCGAGCTTGCTCACGACCGACCGTATGCGCTCCAGGCAGATGTGGTCATTAGGCTCGCGATAATCCACCGTGCCGGCGATCTGGGCATGCATCTGCGCGCCGCCCAGCTCTTCCGCTGAATACTTTGCTCCAATCGCGGCCTGCACCAGCGCGGGTCCGGCGAGAAATAGCCCGCTGCCTTCAGTCATTAATATGGTGTCGCACATTACCGGCAGGTATGCGCCGCCCGCAACGCACATGCCCATAATTGCGGTGATCTGCGGAATTCCCAGAGCGGACATCACGGCGTTATTGCGGAAGACGCGGCCAAAATCGTCAGTGTCTGGGAAAACATCTTCCTGCAACGGCAAAAACACCCCGGCGGAATCAACCAGATAAATCGTGGGGATGTGGTTTTCAATAGCGATGTTCTGCGCCCGGATCACCTTCTTAGCCGTCATAGGGAAAAACGCGCCGGCTTTGACCGTGGCGTCATTCACGATCAGCATGAAGAGACGGCCATGAATTCGTCCCAGACCGGTGACCACGCCCGCCGAAGGCGCGCCGCCCCACTCCTCATACATTTCATACGCGGCAAAAAGCCCAAGCTCGAAGAACTCAGTGTCGCGATCGATTAGCAGGTTGATGCGTTCGCGCGCGGTCAGGCGCTTCTTGTTGTGCTGCGACTCGATGGCTTTTTCGCCGCCGCCCAACCGGATTTTTTCTTCCTCATTGCGCACGGCAGCCACCAGCTCCGCCATGGCACGCATGTTCTTTTCAAAGCGGGTGGAAGTAGCGTCGATTTTTGTCGGGAGCTTGGGTATCTGATCGGCCATAGATGTTAAGACGTAAGCCCGTTAGGCAAACTACTTAGATTAAATGAGGGAAGAAAGGGCGCGCAAACGCGCAGGCAAAACCTTACCACTGATGAGGCGGATGAAAGGGATTTTCATTGATCAGACAGATCATCTCGCAAGAGCAACTTCAGCAGTTCGGTTCGGCGGGATGGCGAATCGTTTTGGCATCAACCGTAAGCCTTCGATGGGCAACAAGCACCAATCCAGAAAGGCAGGAGAGCTACGTCTCTCCTTTCATTTCTGACGAACGGGGCCGATAGCTAGAAGAACCTGACGTAAAAGAACACTGCCGTAATCAGGAAATTGATAAGGCTGATACCGATCCGGATTTTGGGGCCATTCAGGCGTAAGGTTAGTTGAGCTCCCGCGTATCCTCCCAGAGCAGCGGCCAGCAGCATGATCAGCGTTTCGCGCCAGGCAACCGAGCCAACAAAGGCGAAGCACAAGGCAGCGATGGTGTTGGCAGCAGCCACCAAAACAACCTTAACGGCATTCATCGCGCGTATATCGGTGAGCCCCAGGACACTCCACACCGCCATCATCATAATGCCCACTGCCCCGCCAAAGTAGCCGCCATATACGCCCAGGAGGAATTGTGCCGCCATCAGAAATGCAGTATTCGGGCGGTAGTATTTGCGCAGCCGGGTCCCTAGCCACGTTCCAAGCGCAAAAGCCAGCGATCCCAGCAGCAGGAGCCATGGAATGATCTTGTCAAAGGCGGAACTCGGCGTCAGCAGCAACAAAACTGCGCCCACCAATCCACCCGCCAAAGTGGCCAGGAACATTGCTCTGACTGAGACGTTAAGGATTGCCTGAA
>JBARNL010000704.1:0-11471 GCA_049802955.1 Candidatus Angelobacter sp. | reverse complement strand
AATCCATTGCCCTTCGGTAACTTGTTGGAGCAAAATCGTCATGTCAATCTCATTACATCCAGTTTGCAGGGAAAAGACTGTTCCGGCTCATGCGAACCGCAATACAAAACATTTCGGTTTTGTTGATTCTGCTATGTCCCTTTGCTGCGCTTGCGGCGGGGCAACCGTGGCAGCCGGTTGGCCCTGATGGCGGCAACGTTCGCAGCCTGGCCATGGATCCCAAAAATCCCGACCGCATTTTTCTCGGCACCAGCGCCGGCAATCTTTATCTCTCGACCGACAAGGGCGCTACATGGTCGCGCTTTGCACGGCCCGGCAACTCAGCGGAGATGGTTCTGGACCACATCGCTATTGATCCGGCAGACTCCAGGAATATCTTCGCCGCCGGCTGGAATGCGCAGCTTCCCAGCAGCGATGGCGACCTTTACCGCAGCCATGATGCAGGAAAGACCTGGGAAATCGTGGCTGATCTGCACGGCAAGTCGCTACGCGCGCTCAGCATGGCCGCTTCCGATCCAAAAATCCTTGTCGTCGGCGCGCTGGACGGAATCTACCGCAGCCGTAATGGCGGCCGTGACTTTGAAAGAATCTCTCCCGCCAATCATGCCGAAATCAAGAACATTGAATCCATCGCCATTGATCCGGTGAATCCCGAAGTGATCTACGCCGGCACCTGGCACCTGCCCTGGAAGACTGAAGACGGCGGCAAGACCTGGCACAGCATCAAGAAGGGCGTGATTGACGACTCAGATGTTTTTTCCATTGTGATTGATCGCGAGCAGCCCGCAAACATCTTTATCAGCGCCTGCTCCGGTATTTATCGCAGCGATTCCGCAGGAGAACTTTTTCGCAAAATTCAGGGCATTCCATATTCCGCACGGCGTACGCGCATGCTGCAAATGGATCCCACAGACCACAACGTCGTTTATGCCGGCACTACTGAAGGTTTATGGAAGACCATCGACGGGGGCGCAACCTGGAAGCACATGACCGGCTCCAACATCATTATCAATGATGTGCTGATCGATCCCCGGCAGCCTTCGCGAGTGCTGCTGGCCACCGATCGCAGCGGCGTGCTGGCCAGCGATGACGGCGGCGTAACTTTTACGGCTTCAAATCGCGGCTTTACTCATCGGCAGGCTGCGGCGTTGCTGGTGGACCGCAGCAACAGTAACGTCCTGTACGCTGGAGTGCTGAATGACAAAGAGTTTGGCGGCGTGTTTATTTCCCGCGATGCCGGACAAACCTGGAAGCAGAGCAGTGACGGCCTTGATGGCCGCGACGTTTTTGTTCTTCGTCAGGCCGCAGACAACTCCCTGGTGGCCGGCACCGATCATGGCATTTTCGCGTTTCCGCCGAATGCATCTCGCTGGGCACCGCGCGATCTGCCTTTAAGCAAGCCGCAGCCTGCGGCACTTAGAAAAATTTCAAGCCGTTCAGCGACAGCAAATGAACCTGCTCCACGCGTCACGGTCCTGGAATTGGGCGCGGATAAGTGGTTTGCCGCTACTGCAACAGCGCTATTTATTAGCTCGGATTCGGGCGCGACGTGGCGGACAGAATCGTTGCCCGGCATCGGCGTTCCTGTAAGCATCAGCGTTGCCGGTAAAGTTGTGGCTATTGCGGGCCACAATGGTGTGGCGGTCTCCGTAAGCGGTGGGGAAAGCTGGCTGCCCACAAAGACGCTGGAAGCCGATTTTTCCATCAACTCCGTTGCCGTAGACAATAGCGGTGATGTCTGGCTTGCAGCGCGGACCGGGCTATTCCGCAGTACCGATGCTGGTGATTCCTGGAAAAAAGTTTCCTCGCTGCGCCTGGCCGATATACAGACCATTCGCTTTGACGACGAGAATCATCGCGTGCTGGTGACAAGCGGCCTGTCGGTAAACATCTTCGAATCGACCGACAATGGCCGGTCGTGGATTGCCGTCAGCACGGGATGGCGCATCCGAAATTTGCGCGTTGCTCACGGCCGGTTGATGGGAACAACTGCTTTTGATGGCGTGGTCATCCAGCCTGAGGCTACCGCCGTGACAGAGAGTGTTTCCGGGAGCGGTACGCGTTAAATTGTCTGGCGGCTAAGAAACAGCTACTCTGGCAGCGGTAAAAAGTACACACTTTTAAAATACTCCCCGTATAAACCTAAGAAAATAAAGCCAAGATTTTGGCACCTGCCGTGCTTTTACCCATGGTGGCGGTTCCCCCCAAACTGCCGGGGTACGGGGTATGAAAAATAATCTATTCTTTCTGATTTTGCTGGTCCTTGCGGGACTGGCAGCAGGTTGCGGTGTGGGCGCGCAACCACCCACCGTTTCCACGGATACACCGGCGACGCCGCAACAGCAGTTGCCTTTCGTGGAAGGCAAGGCGCTCGTGGTCCCGGCAAATACCGCTATTTACGTACGGCTGCAGCAAACTATTTCCAGCGCTACAGCGCAATCCGGGCAGAACTTTTCCGCCGAACTGGACGAACCTCTTGTGGTTGAAGGACAAACACTGGCACCCAAAGGCGCTGCCGTTACCGGTAAAGTAGTTGCCGTGCGCGAGTCCGGCCACATGCATAATGCGGGCTATTTGCGGATTACTCTTTCTTCCATCACGCTGAACGGCAAGACCGTTCCATTGCAAACTAACAGCGTGTTTGTGAGCGGCGGCAGTTACAAGAAACGCAACCTGGCGTTCATTGGCGGCGGAGCCGGCGGTGGCGCGCTGCTGGGTGCTTTGGTGGGCGGTGGCAAGGATGCAGCCATCGGGTCCACACTGGGCGCGGGCGGAGGCACCACTGCTGCTTATGCCACGGGAAAAAAGGAAGTCGGCTTTATTGCCGAACGCCGTCTCGGCTTCCGCCTGACGCAGCCGCTTAACGCAAGCTAAATCCCTTGCAGGACGAGTATGGTTTTCCCTAAGTCGTCATCCTGACGGCCGTTAAGTGAGCACGCGCATTCTTCAGCGTGCGAGTAGGCCGGAAGGACCTTGTGCTGCCTTTCTTCAGGATTTCACAGTCCTGATCGCGATAGAGTTCTCTGAATAGGCTTAAGGGAAGGAACTGCACGAGTGGCTCCTCTTTCTGGCTATCCCACAAAGCCGAATTGAGGGTGATTAGGTGTTCGGTCATTTGTTCTACAGCTTTACGCCAAGCTGCCAAAACAGAAAACTCCAGACATCCACAGCGTCGTTTACCAGTTTTGCGATTGGCTTGCCCACTCCGTGGCCCGCTTTGGCATCCACACGCAGCAGAATAGGCCGCTCCGGACCATTCGCCGCTTCAGCCTGAAGCAGCGCAGCCATCTTTACCGCGTGCATCGGGTCGACGCGCGTATCGCTTTCCGCCGTCATAAATAAAACTGCCGGATACAGCGTGCCAGCCTTCACATGATGATAAGGCGAGTAAGCGTGGAGATATTCAAACTGCTGGGGGTCGTCCGACGATCCGTATTCGGGAATCCACAGCCTGGCAATCTGGAAATTCTGATAGCGCAGCATGTCAAGCAGCGGGACCTGGCAAACTACCGCGCGGAACAAATCCGGCCGTTGCGTGAGCGCGGCGCCCATCAGCAGGCCGCCATTGCTGCCGCCCTGGATCGCCAAATGCTCCGCGTTAGTATATTTTTCTGCGATCAGGTGTTCCGCCGCGGCGATGAAATCGTCGAAGACGTTTTGCTTCTTCTCCAACATGCCGTTGCGATGCCAGTCCTCGCCAAATTCATTTCCGCCGCGCAACTGGACGTCAACATAAACGCCGCCTTGCTCCAGCAGCAGCAACATCACATTGCGATTGAAAAATGGCGTGCGCCCAAGGTTAAATCCGCCATAGCCGGAGAGCAGCGTGGGATTTCCGCCATTTTTCACCAGGCCCTCCCTGCTCACGACGAACATCGGCACGCGCGTTCCGTCTTTGGAGTTGAACCAGAGCTGTTCTACTTGATAGCGGGCAGGATCAATGCTGGATTCAACGCGCGCCCACTCCGTGGTCTGGCCGTTGAGACTAACCTCAAACACCGTGGGCGGAACGGCGTATGAGACGAAACCGAAGAAGCCTGAGCGGCTGTTCCAGTTGCCGCCCAGATCAAAAATACTGCCCAGCGCCGGCATGGCGACATCCGCGCGGGGCTTGCCGTCAAGATCGAACAAGCGGAGCTGGGAGATGGCATTCCGGATGAAATGCACAAAAAGTTTTCTGGCGATGATGGCGGCACGGCCCTCGATTACCGCGTCGCCTTCCGGAATGATTTCTTTCCATTTCGCGCGCTCCGGTGCGGCGCACGCAGCCTTGAAGACGCGGAAACGCGGCGCGCCTTCATTCGTTGTGATATATATCTGCCCGTCCAGTATCTCACCGTGATAAAGAAAGTTGCCGCTGGTTGTGATGCGCTCGAATCGGCGCTGCGGCGCGGCTGAGTCGATAGAAGAAAGATCTTTTAAGGAAAGGTCTTTGAGGTAAAGCTCGGTTTTTGTCCAGCCTTCGCTCACGTCCACCAGCAGCCAACGGCCGTCATTGGAAAGGGAAACGTTGGGCCAGTGCTGCGGCGCAAGTTCGGCGTTATCGGCGGGAAAGATCAAAGGATCATGCGCGCCGTCGGCATTGTCCGCAGAACTGAGCTGGTGAAAGAAAACGCGGCGGTTGTACATCTCCTCGCCTGCAGGCACATCACCCAAGCGGGGATAACGCGTGTAATAAAAACCCGAGCTGTCCGGTAGCCAGGATATGCTGGCAGCGCGGGTGCGCTCAATCTTTTCCGCCAGCAGCTTGCCTGTGGCGCTTTCAATCACCTGGAGCGTGCTCAGCTCTGATCCATTCGGCGAGGTGCCAAACGCAACATACTTGCCATCTTCCGACGGATACCACCAGTCAAGTGCGACGGTGCCGTCCGGCGCGAGAGAGTTTACGTCGATCAGCGCACGCTCATTTATCTGAAAAGATTGTCCATTGCGGCCTTCGCGCACATAAACCACGGCCTGGTTTTGCCGGCCATCGCGGCGCTCATAAAAATAATTGTTGCCGCCGATGCGCGGCGAAGCCACGCGCCCGATCGTTAAAAGCCGCTCCACGCGCCGCCGCAGCTCGTCCCGCCCAGGGATATTTTCCAGCACGTTGCGCGTGTAGGCGTTCTGTGCAGCAACAAACTGCTGGGTCGGCGGCGTGGTGGAATCTTCCAGCCAACGGTACGGGTCGGCGATGTGCCGGCCATGGTAGTCATCGACAATCATTTCGGATTTCGCTTTAGGTGGACCAGATGATTTTGGAAGCGCAGGTTTGGATTGATCATTCATCGTGTATTTGAGACTGCTCAGGACCTGTCTCCGGTGTGCTGTTGAGACGCCCAAAAGGTCCTTTTATCTTAAACAGTTGTGGCAGCTGTGAGCAGAGATTCCAGTTTTCTGAGGAGTTTCAATGGGGCTTGTGGCCGGATTTCATGATTGCTAAACGCGGCAAATGCATGTTATTTTTAACAAGACAACTCAAGCGGGCGGCCCATCCCTCTGGCGGCCTGTTTGCCCACTCCTCAGTAGCTCAATGGCAGAGCATTCGGCTGTTAACCGAAGGGTTGTAGGTTCGAGTCCTACCTGAGGAGCCAATCTTTGTTTCCTAAGAGTCCTGTCTTTCCTAGGAATTTCTGCGATCCAAAGCTATTTCAACATCTCCTGGAATTTTTGCTTGAACCATTCCCATCCGGTAAGCTCTCGTGGCGGCTTGACCGCCCAGTTTCGGAGTGATTCCACGCGGCGGAAATCCTTGGGCACATCAAACAGCGCCAACTCCAGCGGCCCTTCCTTCAGTTCCATTACTTCTGAGCCCCAGGTGGAAGACAGGGTGCGCGTACCTCCATCGGGCTGGGTTACCTCACTGGTCAGCGTGGTAGTTATCTTTACCGGAAAGCCGGTTTCCACGCCGCTGCGGTGCACTTCAATCTTGTCCATCTTATCGAAGCATTTGTCGTTCGATCCGGCGGAAACCTCGGAGGCCAACACTACGCCATAGCTGTTCTTTTTTTGCTGGCGCCATTCCGGCATCACGGAGTTGTCAATGTACCAGCCGTCAGTCTCAGTCAGCGACGGCTTGGAGCATGCGCCGGGGCCGGCAACGCGCTTTTCGCGGGTAATGATGTGCCGCGCGGTATGGCCAAAAAGGTCTTTGCGCTCTCCGGTATCCACGTTCTCAATCCATATCTGCAATGTGCCGCCGGAATCCACCATGGGCCGCTTCATCGCAACGGTGGATCCGCGAGAATCCATCTCATAGGTAATGTATTCGTGGGCGGCAAGATCCAGCATGAAAACGCGGTCCCGTTCGCCGCGCAGGATGATGGTAGCCATGGGAGGACTGGAACCATCGCGCATTTGCGATTGCCACTCATTGCGCAGGCGGTCAGGCGCAAGGTATTCGGTGCGGGTATCGGTAAAGCCGGCCGTGATCTGCCGCGTTACGATCTTTACGCCTTCAATGGAAGGGTTGGGAGACGTTAGCGTAGTAACGTACAGCAACAGCATCGCTAGCGGCATATTCATAACTTCTCTCGTCTCTCGTCCCTGGGCAGGGCGGCCTTTGGGGACTTAGTGTACTGCCATTAACGGAAGTATAGAAGATTTTAATGTGAGTAGATGCCTACAGAGCGATGCGTTGCAAGCTGTTGATTCGGCTTGACCTTTCAATCTTTTAACTTTGGGGGCGCACCCAGCTTGTTAAGAACTTGCGCCAGCGCGTCCATGGCGAGATGAGTGGCGTGGACGGAGGCATTCGGCAGTCCGCCGAGAGCTTCCAGCAGGTTTTCACGCTGCAGTGCGGACGCCTCGGCCAGGGACTTTCCCTGGATCATCTCCGTGAGGCACGAGCCAGCGGCTATCGACGCCACGCAGCCGCGCGTGCGATACCGCACCTGGTCTATGCGTCCATCGGCCAGCTTGACCGCCAGGCTCATAATGTCGCCACATACCGGATGCTCGAGCCGCACCTCGGCGTCCGGCGAAGCCAACTCACCGATGTTGCGAGGATGCTCAAAATGGTCCAGCACTGTGCTTGAGTAGGACATTCCTTATAATCCAATAATGCCAGAAAACCTGGTTCCACAGCGAGGTTGTGTCGTAGCACCTCTTGAAACACAGAGAAAGGAGTAAGCGGAGGATTGAGAATCGATTAAATGAAGTCTTTGTTTTTCCCATTGCATCCTTTTTCTCCGTTCCTCCGCGTTTCAAAGCTTTTGAATGTCAAAGCATGAACAAAATCAAACAGGTGGTTGCGGCCATCATCATCCGCGAAGAAAAGATCCTGATCTGCCAGCGCAGTGAAGCGCATGCCATGCCGCTCAAGTGGGAGTTTCCCGGCGGCAAGGTGGAGCGCGATGAAGACCTGAAAGACGCGCTGCGTCGCGAACTGGATGAAGAGCTTGGCATTGACGCCGTGATCGGTCGCAAAATTGCTGCAATCCAGCACACTTACGCTAATGGCGCGTCGCTTGAACTTTATTTTTACCGCGTCGATGAATTTAAGAATGACATCGATAACCGCATCTTTCGCGACGTGCGCTGGGTCGGTCGCAAAGAGCTGCCGACCTATGACTTTCTTGAAGCCGATGTGAGATTAATAAAAGATATCAGCGCGGGCAAGCTGCTCTAGCCGTGGCCAGTGAGCTGCGTCCAGACCAAGGCAATCGTCAAGCCGATCATGATGGCGCTGGTGGCCCAGGCAATCACGTTTTGCAGCTTTGAGTTTTTATAGGTCCCCATCAAATCGGTCTTGTTTACCAGCTTCAACATG
This sequence comes from Candidatus Angelobacter sp., assembly GCA_049802955.1. Taxonomy (GTDB): domain Bacteria; phylum Acidobacteriota; class Terriglobia; order Terriglobales; family Acidobacteriaceae; genus Angelobacter. The sequence goes on along the minus strand of JBARNL010000704.1, from coordinate 3,718 downwards.
AAGATGAGCACGAAGGGCAGGAGGATGCCATTGGCTACCTGGGAGAAAAGAATTAGCTTGATCAGCGGCAGGTGCGGAATCAGCACAAAGCTTGCGCCGCCAAGGATCAGGAACGTGTAGATCCAGTAAAACGTGGGCGCTTCAGAAAACTTTTTGTTTACCCCGGATTCAACCCCCAGGCCTTCGCAAATATTGTAGGCCGTGGCCAATGGCAGAATGGCCGCCGAAAGCATCGCGGCGTTGACCAGCCCCACGGCAAACAATAATGATGCCCATCTACCCGCGAGCGGTTTTAGCGCCTGAGCGGCTTCAGCGGCATCAGTAATGTTGTGGTTGCCGTTCACGTACAGCGTGGCCGCGCATGCCACAACGATAAAAAAGGCAATCACGTCCGTCACAATGCAGCCCAGCACCACGTCCCAGCGGGAAAGCGCATATTGGCGCTTGCCAATGCCTTTTTCCACGATGGAGGCTTGCAAGTAAAACTGCATCCACGGAGTAATCGTCGTTCCTACAAGCCCCACCACCAGCAGAATATAGTCGGCATGATTGTTGATGACGGGAACAAACGTGTCTTTGAGCGCCTGATGCCAATCTGGATGCGCCAGAAGCGCGGATATGGGATAAGTGAAATAGATCAAGGAAAACAAAATCAGGATGCGCTCGACGGGCTTATACGATCCACGTACCACCACAAACCACACGATTGCCGCGCCCACCGGCACAACCAGGTATTTGCTGACGCCAAAAATTCCCATGCCGGAAGCCAATCCGGCAAACTCCGCCATGATGTTGCCGAAATCGGCGATGCCAAGGACCACCATCACAAAAAACGTGGCGCGCAGCCCGAACTCTTCGCGGATCAGATCGGCCAATCCTTTGCCGGTGACCGCGCCCATGCGAGCGGCCATTTCCTGCACCACGATCAAGGCGATCGTGGTAGGAATCAGCGTCCACAACAGCGCGTAACCGTACTTGGCTCCCGCCTGCGAATAAGTGAGGATACCGCCGGGATCGTTATCGACATTGGCGGTAATGAAGCCGGGGCCAAACACAGCCAGAAAAGCGATCAGCCTGTATTTCAATACGCCGAATCCGGCGACCCGCCGGGGCAGGCTGAGATCTCTTTTGAATATTTTCAGCTTCATGGTCCACTAATACTTTTGCGATTGTAAAAACTTGACTGAATCGAAATGTTGCCAATGAACGAAGTCAAACTACTGGAACACCAGGAGCACGCTCAGTACGATCATTACGCTGGCGGTGCTCCATGCCACCCAGTTGAAAAACCTGGAGTTTACGTATTTGCCCATCAGGCTGGTCTTGTTGATCAGTAGCAGCATGAAAATCAGCACAAAGGGCAGCAGCACGCCGTTAAAAACCTGGGAGAGCACCGGCATCTTGAGCAGCGGGAATCGCGGCAGCAGGATTACGGCTGCGCCCGCGCCTACCAGCACCGTATAGAGCCAATAAAAAACTGAAGCCTCACTGAACTTCTTGTCCAGCCCGGACTCAAACCCCAGCCCTTCACAGACTGTGTATGCGGTTGAGAGCGGCAGAATGGATGCCGCGAACAACGATGCGTTGAACAATCCCGCGCCGAATAGAATTTGCGCCCATCTGCCCGCCAGCGGTCCGAGGGCCTGAGCAGCATCGGCTGCGTCAGTAATGATGCGGTGCCCGGATTGGTATAGGGTTGCCGCGCAAGCCAGAATAATGAACCCCGCCACCACGGGCGCAAAAATCGATCCCACAAGAACGTCGATCTTGGTCTTGTTGTAATGGCGCATGGTAACGCCCTTTTCCACTACGGAAGCCTGCAAGTAAAACTGCATCCAGGGCGCAATTGTCGCGCCGATGATTCCCGTAACCATGTAAACGTATCCGGGAACGCGAAACAAAGCGGCTTCGTGCGGAGGGCGAACGGTACTTACGGCAGCGGCGGGCCAGTTGGGCCGCGAAAGCACCCCAGCAATGATGTATGCGATATAGAAAAAGGATGCGGTCAGAAAGACCTTCTCCACGCTCTTGTAGTTGCCCTTGACCACAACGAGCCAGACAATGGCCGCGGCAATGGGCACGCTAATGAACTTGGAGACGTGAAAGAGCTCCATTGAACTGGCGACACCGGCGAACTCCGCCATTACATTGGTAAAGTTTGTCGCTACGAGCAATAACATCATCACAAAAGTGATACGGAGGCCGTATTCTTCGCGGATCAAGTCGCTCAGGCCCTTGCCCGTGCATGCGCCCATTCGGGCGGACATCTCCTGCACTACGATCAGCGCCAGCGTCATGGGAATGATGGTCCAGAGAAGGGAATAACCGAACTGCGCCCCGGCGAACGAATACGTGTAGATGCCACCGGCATCATTATCGACGTTCGCGGTAATAAAACCCGGCCCGATCACTGCCAGAAGCAGCAGGATCTGGGTCTTCCAGTGCTTGAGCCATTTCATTGGGCACGGACATACAAAAATTCACTACTGTTTGGCAGAATAAATGAGAGTTGGAACAAAGAACAACCCGCAAGCAATATTTAAATAAATTTTCTGTGAACGCGCGCCTGCCAAAGCGGCGACGCATCAATAACGCATGGTTATTAAGTCTTGCTCTGCGATTGCTCGCGAGTTTGCTTTGGACCCAGCAGAAATTCCAGCACGGCCGCGGTGAACGCTGGTGGCTGTTCCAGGTTGGAAAGATGCGCGGTCTGCAAGCGCACGGCTCTGGCATCGGGGATGTCGTGGGCCAGCACCGAGCCGTTTCCCTCCCATGGAGTTGAGGGATCTTGATCGCTGCCGATAATGAGCGTCGGGGCGGAAATTTTGCCGAGTTCCGAGCGAGTGTCGGCATCGCGGAGCGCAGTGCAGCAAGCGGCGTAGCCGATGGGATCGGTACCAAGAAGGACGGCACGCGTGGACTGCGCCCACACACTTTGCTGATTTTTCGCGGAGAAGAACCGCTGCATAGTGGCATCGACAATTGCCGCTATGCCGCCTTCCAGCACAGCTTTGCGGCGCGCGTCCCAAGTCTCGGCCGTGCCGAATTGGGCGATGTGTTGGCCAGCACAAGCGCGGTGAGGCGCTGCGGAGCATGGATTGCCAGCCACTGGCCTACAGCGCCGCCCATCGAAATGCCGCAGAAAGAGAACTTGGCAAGATTTAATTTGTCCGCCAACGCCAGAACGTCTTGCCCCAACTGGTCGAGCGTGTAATCTCCGGCGGGGACCGCCGATGCGCCATGGCCGCGCGCATCATAGCGCAGCCCCTGAAAATGCTGGAGCAGATCGGACATTTGCGGCGCCCACATGCCATGGTCGCAGCCCAGCGAATGCGAGAGGACCAATGCAGGGAGATCGCTGCGGCCTTCCAGACGATAAAACAGGCGAGTGTTGTTGATTTCAGCAAAAGGCAAAGTTCTACCTCATGAATGCTGTCGGGTTCCCGATGGCCAGTAAATCTGCCAATTTTTTTCCTGTGCAATTCTTTCCAGGTTGGGGTTCGGATTTACGGCGAACGCGTGCCGTGCAATTTCCAGCATGGCCACGTCATGAACGGAGTTGCCGAAGCATACGTCCACCTGCTTCTGGACCACTTCCGCGATCGCGGTGGCCTTGCCCGGGCCGGTGGGAACGCGAATGAGCCGGTCAGTGATTTGTCAGTCTTAAACATGGACACTGGCAGCAAGCACGCGCCGCCGCGGAATGCCAAAGCGCTTT
>JBARNL010000703.1:0-3533 GCA_049802955.1 Candidatus Angelobacter sp. | reverse complement strand
TTTCCCAAAGCGGAAAATATTCGCGAAGCCGCAAAGCAAGTCCCGCTCGACCGCATGCTGATTGAGACTGACTCGCCGTATCTTGCGCCGGTGCCGCATCGTGGCAAGCGCAATGAGCCCAGCTTTGTGGTAAACACAGCGGAAGCCATTGCGCAGTTGCGCGGAATGAGCAAAGAAGAAATCGGCCAGCACACGACGCAAAACTTCTATACGTTGTTTCCGCAAACTCGCTAGCGCTTACTTCCCCGCCGCACTTTTATCTATCAGCGTCCGCTAACGGCGTAGGAACTTTCTTCGTCCCGGCCAACTCTGCCGCGGTCTGCATAATGTCGCGCTTGGAAAACGGCCCAAAAAATCCCCAGCAGGTTGCGGTTGGAACTGATGGCTTCTTATCTGGCGACGCAGCCGGACAGTCTTTGCCATACTTTTCCTGCAACTGCGGCAGCACTGCTTCGACTAGCGCCTGGTCGGTCTTCCCTGCGGCTTGCGCTTTGGCCACAGCGTCGCGCAGAGTCATAAGATATTCGCGGAAATCGCGAACATCGGCCACGGTGGCAACATCACCATGGCCCGAAACAAACGTCGCTACCGGATGATCGGCCAGCAGCTTGTCCAGCGTCTTCACCCAATCGCTGGTGGTGGCGTCAATCAGGTTGGGCAGATGTTTCTGCCAAACCAGATCGCCGGCAAAAACAACGTCGGCGTCCGGCACGGTCACCACGGAGTCACCGCCGGTATGGCCCAGCATGTAGCGGACTTGAACTTGCCTCGCGCCCAGATAAATATCAACCGCATCGCTGTACGTTTCGTCCGGCAACACCAGCGTTTCCACCATAGCTTTTTGTTCCGGCTTGGGATTCGCGCCAAAAAACTTCAAGTTTTCCGGCCGCAGCCAGCCGCGCAGATTGCGTTGCGCCAGAATCGTTGCGCCGGCCTGCGCAAACACTGCATTGCCGCCGGTGTGGTCCAAGTGGTAATGCGTGTTCACTACAAATCGAATCGGCAGGTTCGTGATCTTGCGGATTTCCGCCAGCAAATCGCGCGCCGGTGCCACGTCTTCAAACGTGTCCACCACAACAACGCCATTGCTGCCGATAATGAATCCGGCATTGCTGCCGGCTTTTCCGCCGTCGACGCCAATAGCTGCATAGACGCCTTCCCCGACTTTCTTCACGGTAAAGTCCGCAGAATCGGCGAAAGCAATCCTGGAAAAGAAAAAGACAGCAAATACAAGAACAGCCACTCTGGTGCGCATGCCCAGGATGTTAACATCCCTCGCCTCGCAAAAACAGATTTGTTACGATGGAACTGTGGGCCCAACTACTGCTGCCGGGCCCAAATACAATCCAAACAGCCTCAGATTTCGTACTCCTAGGAAAGCGAGAGAATGCGCGTGAGCGGCACGCAAGCGCCAAACCATAAGGACGACGCGGCCTTGATCGCCCGCATCCGCGCGGGAGACCAGAGCGCCATGGCCGATCTTTATGACCGCTATGCCGGAGTGGTATACGGAGTCGCGCTTCGTGTGCTCACCAGCACCACCGCCGCAGAGGACGTGGTGCAGGAAGTGTTTCTCCAGTTGTGGCGCAACCCGCAGGCTTTTGACTCTGACCGTGGCCGGCTTGCGCCGTGGCTCGCGGTGGTTGCCCGCAATCGCGCTATCGATCTCCTGCGAAAACGCCCTCCGGAAGATAACATTGATGAAATGCCCATCTCCACCGGAGTAAATCTGGAAGATGCTGCTTCCCAGAAACTTGTGGTCGATAAAGTCCGTATCGTGCTGGGCGCCTTGCCGCAAGACCAGCGCAAAGCGCTGGAGATGGCATTCTTTGAAGGCATGACGCATTCGGAAATTGCCGGCAAGACCGGTGATCCGCTGGGGACGGTCAAGACCCGCATCCGTTCCGGCCTGATGGCTTTGAGAAAAGTATTGGCATGAACGCGCATCCACAATTCGCTGAAGCGCTGGCGCTGTACGCCATGGGCGCGCTCGATAACCCGCAAGATCTGGCGGCGCTGGAAGCCCATCTTGGAACCTGTGGCGACTGCCGTCGCGAATTGGAAGCTCTGCGCGCGGATACGGCGCTGCTGGCCCTTTCCGCCACCGGCCCGCAGCCTCCGGCTCGTTCACGGCAGCGATTGTTGTCAGCCATCGCCACGGAGCCGCGCGTTGAAAGAAGAACTCCGCAGCGCTATGCCGTTGGCCGTTTGCGCCGGCGCTGGGTCACCATTGCGCCCGTCATGATGATGGCGATGCTGGCCGTCTTCAGCATTCTGTTATGGCGCGATCTTCGCAATACCCGGCAAGCTCTCAGGCACACACATGGGCAGTTGGAACAGATCCAGGCCGATTTGGCGCGCACGAATAAAGACCTTGCTGAAGCCAAAATGATCAGGGACCTCATGCACGCCCCAGACGCATGGCCGCTAACTTTGGTCAGCCGCAAAACGCCGCCACAGCCGCAGATCAAGACTGTTTATTCCAAGCAACAAGGCGCATTGCTGCTCATGGCCAGCAATCTCACTCCACTGCCGGAAAACAAGATTTACCAGGTCTGGTTGCTCCCAGCCAACGGCGGAGCGCCCATGTCTGCCGGATGGTTCAAGCCCGATAGCAAAGGCAACGGCATGATGTTCCACAAAATGGCTTCTGCAGATATCCCTGCCAAGGGCTTTGCCGTGACCATTGAGCCCTCAGGCGGCAGCCAGACTCCGACCATGCCCATTGTGATGGAGCCCGCCGGATAAACCGGGCCTGAATCCCGTTTTCGAGAGATGCTCGAACGATCTAAACCGGCGAAGCCAACTTTGCCCCTCCCCCTCCCTACCCCATCCCAGATTGGCGGGGTTTTAGCGGGGGTATCCCAAGGCATCGGCACTAACATACTTGACACAGTGCCGAGTATGGCGGCAGAATTTCTTTGCCGTGACAGGGCAAAGCGTTCTTTTGTTGTTGCTGTACGTTCGCTATTGCGCTACAAGTGCAAAGACGGGTTGCGCCGATGTGGTAAGCATCGGCGCTTCCCTAACCAACCGCACCACTGGAGGGCGCAATTGGCTGTCTCTAAGGCTATCCGCTCACGCGCAAGAAAGAAAGCAGTCCCGTACCAGCGCGTTCTTAAATTCCCTACGACAAAGGGCAAGATTGTTGCCGAAGTGGAATTGTCAATCTCACCTGATTACCGCATTATCGAAATTGTTTTTCAGGACAAAACTTCACTCACGTTCAATCTTGAATCGTGCTTGCAAGTCACTCCTGAGCTTGTCAGTTGGAAGTCTGGCAGCTACAAACCCACGAAACGCTGGCGACCCGTTCACAGCGTTTAACCCTTTCTCAATCATCAAAATAAAACCCGCCTTTTCAGGGCGGGTTTTTGCGTCTGGGCTTGCTTCCCGAAGTAGTCCAGAAGAATATGGAGGTGAGCAAATTGCGGTATGCGGGGGTGCGCTATGACCCCCCTCTACTGGGAGGATATCCGCGAAGAGATACCGGAGGATTGCCCATATATGGAATTTAGGCTGGTGTATGAAGG
>JBARNL010000702.1:0-2512 GCA_049802955.1 Candidatus Angelobacter sp. | reverse complement strand
CGTCAAAGCCGTGCGTAAGTTCGTGGCCAATTACTAATCCAATACCGCCCATGTTGACCCCGTCATCCAGAGTGCGATCAAAGAATGGGGGCTGAAGAATGCCGGCAGGGAAGACGATTTCATTCTGGCTTCCGCTGTAATAAGCATTCACTGTAGGCGGAGTCATGCCCCATTCCAGTTTGTCAACCGGCTTGCCGATTTTCTGCAATTGCCGGTTGGACTCAAATTCACTGGCGCGGTAGAGGTTGCCTACCATGTCTCCACGAACAATCTTTAGTTTGCTGTAATCACGCCATTTATCGGGATAGCCGATCTTGTTGCGGATGGCAGTCAGCTTGATCAGCGCTTCTTTCTTGGTAGTTTCCGTCATCCATGGCAGGGTCGTGATGTCGGCCCTCAGCGCGTGTTCAAGCGCGTCCACCATCTTCAGCATGCGCGCTTTTCCTTCAGCGCCGAAAGTGGCGTCCACATAAGGCTGGCCCAGGGCCTCACCCAAAGCGTTGTCCGTGGCATTGATGCAGCGCTTCCAGCGAACCGGCAATTCTTTTTGTCCGGTAATGGCCTGTTGGAACTTGAAATCTTCCTGTACAAACTCATCTGACAGCCAACTGGCGGCATTATTCAACATTTGCCAGGTCATGTAGGTCTTCCACGCATCCAGCGGGGTGGAATCAATCACCACATTTACGGACTTAAAAAATTCCGGATTACCGACATTCAACTCGCTGAAAGATGGTGCGCCGCTGGCTGCGAAATAGCGGTCCAGATGGAAATTCGGGGCAAAGGATTCAGCCTGCGCCACTGACATTTTGTGGTCGCGATTTTTGGGGTCGCGCCGCAGCGTGCGTTCCATAAACGCTTTAGCCAGATCGGTCTCAATTTTCAGGACAGTCTCTGCGCTGTGTGCAGCTTGTTCTGGCGATTGCCCGAGCAGGATGAAGTCTTTCCTCATGTGATCGACAAACGCCGTACGGATGGCGAGAGTTGGAGCGTCATCTTTCAAGTAATAATCGCGGTCCGGCAGTGACAGACCGCTCTGGTCAATAACGGCAATCGTCAGATCAGCGTCATGCATATCTGGTCCGGAGCCAAAGCCGAGAAGCGGGTTGGGGCCAATCAGCTGTTCATGGGCCATCACTTCGATCATCTGCGTCTTGTCATTAATTGCCGCGATGCGATCCAACTCTGGTTTTAACGGGGCGGCGCCAGCTTTATTGGCGGCAGATTCATCCATGCATGAGGCGTAGAAGTCGCCGATTTTCTGCGTTATGGCGTTACGTCCGGGATCGTTTTGGGCAGCTTTTTCCAAAATCTGATGCAAGACTTGCAGGTTGTGCTCATATACTTCGGCAAAGCTGAGCCAAACAGGCTGGTCGGCGGGGATGGGATTATTTTTCAACCAGTTTCCGCAGGCATACTGATAAAAATCCACGCAGGGATCAACCGTTTTATCAATGTTGGCGATATCGAATTTAGGCACCGGGTGCGCAGGGACAACGCTGCCGCTAGCCGTCGTTGGATTGGCTGGTGGCGCGGTGGGACCAGCATTGTCCGTTTTGGCATTGCCGGCTTTTTTGGTGGACTTTAAATCGGGCTTTTGCGGCGTGGGTTGTGGTGATTGGGCCAGCGTCACGGTGGCGGTAAGCAATAGCATTGCAACGAAAGACAAGGCAGACTTGTGAAACAGGTATTTGCGCATTTCGAAATTCTCTCCTAAGCCAAAACATGCATTGTATAAGACGGATTAGGACGAAAGACGTTGGCGGGTCGCCGACAGGCCGAAGATATTCCGCTGACCCGGGCCAGACGCTCTAAATGACGCTTTCTAAATTGCACTCTTCGACGTGAATGAAGGGTTTTCTCTCATGGTCGCCGCCACGAGCCTTAGTTTTTACCCTCGAACGCGATATGATGTTTCTTATCCTCCATGGAACAAGATCTGACAATTTTGAAAGATGATATGGTCGCTTTTATTGAGGGCCATGGGCTGCGCCGTTTCAGCGCGTACGTGAGTGATGAGGTCGCCAACGTGCCCTGGTCGACTGATGAGGACCATCCCGATGGCTGGAAGGATTTTGTTGAGTTGGCCAAGGCATCCAACGTGAGTTTTGTGACCATGAATCACGTTTCGCTGGACAAAGAAGATGTGGACCTGCTCGTCAATCGGCTCCAGGAAATTGAATACATGAATGAGGAAGAGCTGGAAGAGGCCGGCTGGTTGCGCAGTTTTGTTGGCAAAGTAGGCTATCTTCAGCTTGGTTTCCCCTGCCATGGCGTGATGTTCTTATACGAGGTTTCCACTCCATGGTATGACACGTACCAGCGGCTGGAGAGTGCGGCCGACGATTATGATGGCATCCTGATTGACGATAGCGATCAGGACGACGAGTAAGCCGCGGTGCGCTGGTCATTTTCCAATCCCGATGCCGCCCAGGTAGAAGCGCTCTGCTTTGAAGCAAAAGTTTCTCCGATTGTGGCCCGCTTGCTCGCTCTTCGCGGTATCACCCCGGCC
>JBARNL010000701.1:0-11292 GCA_049802955.1 Candidatus Angelobacter sp. | reverse complement strand
GTAAAAGCCTGGAATGAACACAAGCCCGTGGCCGAAGTGTGGCAGGGCGCTCAGACTTCTGCCGCCGGTCTGCGCGTGCCCAAGCCATATGCTGACTACATAATTCTTGACATTCTCAAGCAGAGCGGCGGCACGGCCGTATCGGTATCGGATGAGGAGATTTTCGGCGGAGTGAAAGAATGGGCGAGCAAAGAAGGGCTGTTCGCCTCTCCTGAAGGCGCGGCCTGTCTTCCGGCCTATCAGCGGCTGGTGCGGGAAGGGTTCCTCAAGCCTACGGACAAAGTTGTGATCTTCAATACTGGCTCAGGACTGAAATATATTGACGTTATCGCACAGGCGCTGAAAATTAGCGTTTAAGCGCCTGAATAGTGTCCCTTGCATGATGAGGGACCGAGGGCGATGAAAGTACCGCCATGCAAAGCCAATTGCTAATGGCTAATTGCTAAGTGCTGATTATGACTGACCGCCTCTATTATCTCGACTCTTTTCTTTACGACTTCGACGCTCGGGTGATCGACGCGTTCGACAGCAATGGCAATTCGGCCATCGTGCTCGACCGTACCGCTTTTTATCCGACGAGCGGCGGTCAGGTACATGATCTTGGCATGTTGACGGCCGACGGCCAGCAGATCGCCATCACGGAAGTTGCTGACGACGAAGATGGACGTATTTTGCATTTTGCTTCCGCGCCTCTCGTCGCAGGAACCCAGGTGCATGGCAGGGTCGATGCTGACCGTCGTCTTGATCATGTGCAGCAGCACTCAGGACAGCATGTCCTTTCAGCCGCATTTATCCGGCTGTTCAATATGCCCACAGTAAGTTTTCACATGGGCGAGGAGAGCTGCACCATTGATCTGGAGACCGCCGGCCTTTCCGCTGCACAGGCGCAAAAGACGGAGCTGCTGGCCAATGAAGTGATTGCCCAAGATCGCTCGGTTGGCATTCGCTTTATGCCCTTGGAAGAAGCGCGCCAACTCGGCTTGCGCAAACTTCCGCCGAAGCAAACCGGCGACCTCCGGCTGATTGACATCACGGATTTCGATCTCACAGCCTGCGGCGGCACGCATGTCCGCGCCACGGGGCAGATTGGCAGTATCCTGTTGCGCAAGATTGAAAAAGTTAAACAGGGTATGCGAGTGGAGTTTGTGTGTGGCTTGCGCGCTGTGAACACGGCGCGGCGCGATTACACCACCTTAACGGAGGCTGCGGCGCTATACTCCAGCCATATCTATGATGTTCCGGAACAGGTCCGCAAATCCCAGGCCGAGTCCAAGTCTGCTGGCAAAGCGCAGCATAAGCTGCTGGAGGAACTGGCGGAGCTTTATGCCGAACGCCTGCTGGCCCAGGCCACGGGCTCGCTCCAGGTAATCACACGATTGTTCGCCGACCGCGACGCGGTCTTCATCAAGCTGCTGGCACAAAAGCTCACGGCAGGGAAGTCCACGGTGATCGCTTTGCTCGCCTCCGGCAGCGGGCAGCCGACGCTGGTCTTTGCCCAGACTCCCGGCCAGAAATCCAACATGGGCCAACTGATGAAGGAGGTCATGGCACAGCTTGGCGGTCGCGGCGGAGGAGCAGCAGATATGGCGCAGGGTGGATTGCCCATAGGTGTTGCAAATATGGAAGAGGTTGAGAGAGTCCTGCACCTGACTGCGGCAAGGTTTTAGATGGACCAGCCGCTTCCATGATCCGTACGCTACTTTTATGGCCTGACTGGATGGTACTGAGCGCCTTTTGATCAAAGGCGCTCTTTGCCGAAATCAACTACCAAGATTTAGAAACCCTCAAAAAAGCTTCTCACGGGATGAGCCTTTACGCTTGCGAATGGGCCACATTCTGCGGAGCAAGCCAGCGCTGAAGCAGAAATACCGATCCGAGGACGACAAACGTGACAACAATGATCGCCGCATTTCCGAGCACGGAGATATCCAGAGCGTTTGTCAGGTCCGGCGCCTCCGCCATAGGCGTGTAGCTAACAGCTGCCATTCCGGTATAGTGCATGGCTGGAATCGCAAAGCCCATGATTACGGAGCAAATGATCTTGGCTGACTTCTCCGGCTTGTCTTCGCGAAACAGGAATGTCAGTCCCAGTGCTGCCAGGGAGACTACGATTGCGATTACCACGGATAAGACAACGAATGTCGTGTCCCAGTGGTGCATGGCAGGCATGCGCATGGCAGCCATTCCCGTATAATGCATGCCGGCAATGCCGGTAGCCATCAACGAGCTTCCAGCAATGACATGAAGAAAGCCGACGCGCGGGCGGCTTACAACGAAGAGCGCGACAAATGACGCGCAGATCGCGGCTACCAGAGACAGAATTACTGTTGGAATATGGTAATAAACTGGCACTGGCAACTGGTAGGCGAGCATTCCTGTATAGTGCATTGACCAGATGCCCGTACCCATTGCGATGGCTCCGCCAAATAACCAAGCCAGACGCGCATTGTTCCGGGCTGCGGTGACCCGGCCAGCAAGGTCAAGCGCAGCATACGAAGCGCAGATGGCAATCAGCACTGATAGGGCCACCAATCGATAGTCGTAGGTCGACGCGATAGATGTATTCACGTAGCTTCTCCTTTTTTCATGGGCCGGACGAAATTTCCAGACTGAGCAAGATTTGCTAAAGAGTAAGCTTTTCCCGTAATGGCCCACAAGTTACAAAAGTAATTCAGCTTTTAATGATGATTTGTTAGGGCAATGTGGCTTTCAGCGCGCTCTTAGTAAGCTAAACCGCTTGAGGGGTTTGATATCAGTTACTTGACGAGGGTGAAAACTGCGTGCGCGATTGCCAGCAGTTTAGACTTTTGTTCGTGCTGCAATCGCCAAGATGTAATGGTACGGCCACGACATGTTTTGCTGATTACGTCAGAAGGGGTTTTCAAAATGTTTCGGCTCACATTTCGCGCGGCATTTATTGTTCTGATGTTTGTTGGGCTGTCACGAGCCCAGGCAGCACCGGACTTCACACAAGCTCAGGCCGAAGCTGTTAAGTTTCTCGGCGACCTGGTAAAGATCGATACCAGCAATCCTCCCGGCAATGAAACGCGGGCCGCTGAATACATCAAGGGAGTGCTGGCCGCGGAAGGAGTAACCGCGCAGATATTTGAGTCCGCACCGGGGCGCGGCAACCTTGTCGCCCGGCTCAAAGGTAATGGCAAAAAGAAGCCGCTGCTGCTTATGGGGCATCTGGACGTGGTAGGCGTTGAACGCGACAAATGGACTATGGACCCTTTCGCCGCCACTATCAAAGATGGCTATCTCTACGGGCGCGGCTCCGTCGATGACAAATCCATGGACGCCGCCAACCTTGAAATCTTTCTGCTCCTGCATCGCATGAGAGTCCCGCTTGATCGCGACGTGATCCTGCTGGCCGAAGCGGGCGAGGAAGGCACCAGCCAGTTTGGCATCGATTTTATGGCGGAAAAGCATTGGGATGAAATCGCGTGCGAATACGCGCTGAATGAAGGCGGTGATATTCCGGAAGAAAACGGTAAAACGCAGTACGTAGCCGTTTCCACCACGCAGAAAGTGCCGCGCGGCTTTTCGGTAGTCGCGCACGGCACCAGCGGGCACGGCTCTGTGCCCCGCTTGGACAATCCCATAGCCCACTTGGCAGCCGCGGTCGACAAAATCTCCCGCTGGGAAGCTCCCATGCGTTTGAATGAAACCACGCGCCGCTTCTTCCAGCAGATTGCCACTATCAGTGTGCCGGCGAAGGCGAAGCTTTATCTGCACGTGGAAGATCCCGCGGTGCAGCAGAAATTGCGTGAGACGCAGCCATCGTATTACTCCATGCTGCGCACGTCGCTGGTTCCGACGATCATCAAAGGCGGTTTCCGCTCCAACGTGATTCCCGCCGACGCTGAGGCGCGTTTCGATGTTCGCGCGCTGCCGGACGAAAATATGGAGGTGCTCAAAGCTGCGCTGGCGAAGCTAATCAATGACCCTGCCATCACGTTTGTGGACGCAGAGAACGCGAATGCCCGTCCTGCTACGCCGCCTTCTGGACTGGACAATGATGGATTTCATGCGCTGGAGCGTGCCGCGCAAAAAGTTTTCCCAGGCGCGCCGACCATTCCTATTATGCAGGTGGGCGCCACCGATTCAGCCCAACTCCGCGCCAAGGGTGTTCAGGCCTATGACATTGGGACTGTTTTGAGTCTGGAAGATCTCAAGCGCATTCACGGCAATGACGAACGCATCCAGATTGCTGGGTTCGGCAAATTTGTGCAGTTCCTTTTCACCGCAACTATCGACATGGCGGGAGCAAAATAAGCTTGAATGGATTTTAAGGAATCGCCACCTATGGATCACCGGAATTTCGTCAGGCTTGGCGAAGCTCTGTTGTGGCGTTCCATCAAGCCGATTTCGATCAAAATGTTGTCTGGTTTCCCCGATGCTGACGACGACCCTCGCATGTCCGATTTTGCCGAACTGGCCGACACTGATAAAATCTTACAAAGTCTTCCCATCCGTGGGGCTATAGCTCAGCTGGGAGAGCGCATCGTTCGCAACGATGAGGTCGTCGGTTCGATCCCGACTAGCTCCACCAAATTAACCTCATTTTTCAATCCCCTTACAGCCTGGCCGAAAAAATTTGGATCAATTTTGTACCGCCATTTGACCGAGGTGCAATCTCTCTCTAAATCACTCCGCTTTTCTGCTTTTAATATGTCTGTGCGGTGCTTGCCGCCATGTGCTGCTCAGTGCTTCCTTCATCGACTAGCTGAGTTAGTTCAGAAAAGAAGGCGATCCAGAGTCGCCACATTTCTTCAGCACTGGCAACGACACTCTCATACTGTTCAGCCGAAAGTTCCGGTTCCAGAGCATTGCTCGCCTCGTTGACATGATGTGGCTCTTGTAGGACGTGAATGTCAACCCATGGAAGGTTCTTCAGGCCGCTTACTCGCCGCACTGCCGCGCCGATTCCGGAAACCATGGCCAGATCAGCCACCTCAGTTCCATACACGAAACCAAGCGCACTAATTGGCGCAGAGGAGGCGCGTTCGTAGCCTTGTATGAGCTCGCGGGTAGAGGCAAGAGGAGGAGCTTCAGCGATTTCCTGCCGGGAGAAACCGGCAGCAGTCATGGTCTCGATATAAATCTGCTCATGGGCCATCTCTGGCTTGCCTTCGCCAAGCTCTTCGGACAGGATGGCACATATTGCGGTCTTCGTCTCGAGGTTGGGAACAACGGAAATGCTCCTGGATAAAAAATTAGGGAAGTAATGCAGAGGGTGCCACCATTGGCCTAAAAAAACCGCAACATCTTTGCGCGCCAGCGTACCGGACCGGACTGCTTCAAAAAAAGGATGGTGGATTAGCTTTTTTCTCAAGGCATTATTTTTAAGCGAATCAAGAACACGACCATGTGCCATATTGGAACTCTCCTTCTCAACCTTCATAGGCACACTACCATTCCAGATTTCAGAATTCAACATAGCATCAGATGCTTACTCTCAGTGACGCCTGAAAATTTTTTATTGAATTTCCCGGACTGGTTTCTGTAAAGATGCTCCAGCAGCAGTTATTAACATTGCCAAGCCAGCGATCAAAAACGTGAACTTCAGGTTCCACGCAATCAGGAATCCGGCAATGGCAAAAGAAATGGGCATGATTCCGAAGGTGGCGAGCATGAGCACGCTTGCCACTCGTCCCCGCACCGCTGCCTCAATCCGCTGCATCACCCAAGCGCTGATGTGGACATTCATTAAGGCGGCCAAAACGCCGATCACAAATAGCACACCCGCAAGAGGCCACACTCTGTCCATGAGTCCAATTGATCCCAGGCAGGGGGCCAATGCCGCTGCCACCGCAAGCATTAGGATCCCGCGCCTGCGAATCTTCCACACGCCGGCCAGCAGCGCGCCCAACAGACTTCCTGCGGCAACAGCTGACATCAAAGTCCCCAAAATGGCAGGTGATCCAAAGCGGGTTTTTGTCAGATAGGTTAGGCCAATCGCAACTGGCCCGGTAAAACAGAAGTTCATAGTCATGGCCAGCAGCATCAACGAACGCAAGGGCACATCTCTCCCCACGTAAGTGATACCTTCTGCAATCGCGTGCCATACCGCTTTCCTGGCTGCCGGAGATGGAGGCGGGTCAGGCAGCTTCCAGAGTGCGCCGATGATAAATAGGAAACTGATTGCGTCCACGAAAAATGCCCACGCTACTCCCAGGGCCTTGATCACAAATCCTGCCGGAACCGGACCAACAATGGTCGTCAATTGTGCCGCGCTTTGGCCAACCGAGGAAGCTGCCACAAGTTGCTCAGGCTCTAACAGAGAAGGCAAGTAAGCTGTGGCTGCGGGAGCGGCAAATGCATCCGCCACGCCAAAAATAACCGCCAGGGCATAGAGTTCCCACAGGTGAAGAACGCCAAACCACACGAGAATTCCGATCACGGCCACACAGAGGGTACGCGCCGTGGCTGTTGTCATCATGATCTTGCGCGCCGATATGCGATCACTGACGACCCCGCCCATAAGCATGAGAAGAGCGCGCGGGATAGAGCCTGCCATCATCACAGCGCCCATGGCAACTGCCGAACCCGTCTGCTGCAAGATCATCCAGGGCAAGGCCAGCATATAGAACTGATCGCCGAGAAACGATATCGTGCTGCCGATCAGCCAAAGTCGATACCGAGGATTGCGCAGCGGATGCTCGATCAGAGCGGTAGAAATAATTGGCGTGGATGTGGGTACCGAGACCATAAAATCCTTTTGTTATGTCAGGCATAAAGGCGGAAAGTGACCGCCGAATGTGAATTTACATTGTATCTTTTGAAATGCGGGCACTCGGCAGGTTATGGTTTATCCAGGGCGGGAATTGGGAGAGAGCACAGGAACGTCAGAATCTTACGGTATTAATTCCGATTTTTGATGCTGGCGGCCGATGTCCAAGCAAGTCTTGCCCTGGACCAGACACTCACAGTAAATCTGCAGAAAGCTGAGGTCTCATTGCAAAAAATCCTGGCAGCGGTCATGGAAAAACCGCTTTTTCCGATACAGGTGCGTGAGTTTGAAGAACCCGAACTGGAGATGAACTCAGCAATCCTGGATGTTCGCTTGAGCGAGGTCTGTGGCACAGATATTCATTTGCATGCAGGACACCTGGCCGGCGTGCCCTATCCGATTATTCCCGGACACGTCTCAGTGGGAGTTCTGCGCAAAATACGCGGCAATTTGCTTGACTCCGATGATCGCAGATTTCGCGAAGGGGATGAGGTCACGTTTCTCGATGTGCATGGGACCTGCGGTGCATGTTGGTATTGCGCGGTGGCAAAAGCAAGCACACGCTGTCCAAAGAGGAAAGTCTATGGGGTCACCTACGGAGTGGCGGATGGATTGGCGGGCGGATGGGCACAGGCGATTTATCTTAAGCCGAATACCCGCTGCCTAAGCCTGAATGGCGTGGATTCGCAAAGATTTATGGCGGGTGGTTGTTCATTGCCCACAGCAGTACATGCGGTGGAGCGTGCGGAGGTCTCACTCGGAGATATAGTGCTGGTGCTCGGAAGCGGGCCTGTGGGTATATCCATCGTTATTTGTGCATTGCTGCGTGGCGCACATCGCGTTTTTTGCCTGGGGGCCCCGGAAGCCCGCCTCCAGGTTGCACGGCTTGTAGGCGCGCATCAAACAAAGGACTTCACAACCTGTACAGAAGCCGAAAGGCTAGAATGGATTCGCGATCTTACGAATGGAAGAGGAGCGGACGTGACGATTGAAGCCACGGGCAATCCACAGGCTGCGGTTGACGCAATGCGCTTTACGCGGGATGCCGGACGCGTCGTTATTGTTGGTCAATACACGAATGCAGGAGACGTATCTATCAATCCGCATCTGGATTTGAATAAGAAGCACCTCGACGTGCGAGGCTGCTGGGGCGCTGACTTTTCCCATTTCTATAAATCCGTGCGGCTGATGACAGATCCCTTACGCTCCGCCGCGTGGTCGGCGCTGCCTTTGAAGTTTTATGGCTTGAGCCAGGTGAATGCGGCCCTGAAGGATGTAGCCGCAGGCGCGGCGTCGAAAAGCTTAATTAATCCGCAGTTGAGTTAAAAGCAGGATTAAAACAGAGCTAGCACAAAGAATGGTGCATGTCGTTCCCTGAAGCTCGGAAAAACGGAGATTTAATTCTTCGGAATTGGCGTCCTGCATACTTTCGCTGCGGCCTTATGAACGCAGAAGCTTTTTCAATATGGTCTAATAAACCACCTCCATCACAATCCATTAGCATTAGATAAAACAAGTATGCGAAATGCGGCAGAGAGACAATCCGAATCTATTCAATGGTCCTTCAAATCGAGAGCTGGATTTTATTGTAAAAATCAGTTCGAAAGACCTTTAGACTAATTAGACTAGTTAAAAGTTTTTGATACGGGTGGTAATGTCGGGTCGCGAGTCGTCAGGGACTCAGACTTCCACATTTTTTGGGTCAGCTTCTATCAATGACAAAGTATTTCATCTCCCCAATCAGGGAGCTCCTGAGCTTAAACCCATCAAAAATTAGAATTTTATAAACATGTCTCCTCAAAGAACTGTGTTGAAAAAAGATCAGGCGGAAGAAGAGCGGGAACTACTGCGTCTTTTGCTCCAGAAAGAGGGCCTTAGCTCCGAGACTTGGGAGATTACCTCTCCAGAAAATCGCGAGCGGCTACCGCTTTCCTGGGCGCAAAAACGCCTTTGGTTTCTGGACCGTCTGCAACCGGGCAGCGGCTTCTACAACGTCGTGCTGGCGTGTGAACTGCAAGGAGATTTGAACGTGCCAGCTCTGGAGCGAAGTTTGGCAGAGATCATTCGGCGGCACGGAGCTTTGCGGACGCGGTTTGTGGTAGAGGACGGCGAGCCAGCGCAGAAGGTTGAGGAGTCGATAGAGTTCCGGCTGCAACTGCTGGATTTGAGCAATCAGGAGCCCGCTGAAGGCAGAAGAAAACAGGCGCAGGAGATCGTGACGCAGGAGGCGGCGAGGCCGTTCGATCTGGAAAGCGCTCCGTTATTGCGTGGAGTGCTGGTCCGGTTAGGAGAGCGGGAATACATTCTGGAATTGAGCATTCACCATATCGTAGTGGATGAATGGTCGATGGGGGTGTTGCACCAGGAGATGGCATTGCTTTACGCGGCCTATGTGCGAGGTGAGGAGTCGCCGCTTAAGGCGATGCCACTCCAATATGCGGAGTACACGCTCTGGCAGACCCAATGGCTACAAGGTGAAATTTTTGCCCGTCAGATGGAGTACTGGACGAAACAGTTAGCTGGAATGCCGGAGCTTTTGGAGTTGCCCGTAGACAAGCCGCGGCCTGCCATACCCCAACATCACGGCAGCACTGAGGCGGTAACGATAGGGGGAGACTATTGGGAAAAATTGAAGTGGTTCAGCCGGCAGGAAGGCTCCACCGACTTTATGACAGTGCTGGCCATCTACCAAATGCTGTTGCTGAGGTATACGGGACAGACGGACTTTGGAGTGGGAACGCCGATAACGAACCGCAATCACGTGCGGATGGAAGGCATGATTGGATTCTGCGTGAACACTCTGATCATGCGGGCCGATCTGAGGAGTGAGCCGACTTTCAGGGAAGTGCTTAAGCGCGTGAAAAAAGCCACGCTGGAAGCATTCGATCATCAGGATCTGCCATTGGAAAAGCTGGTCGAGGAATTGTCGCCGGAGCGTCAGATTACTGGTTCGCCCCTGTTTCAGGTGACGTTTACATTCATGAGTGGCGGGGCTGTACCGCCTGAGTTCCCAGGCGTGACGATGCGTCCGATCATGCCGGAAATCACTACCTCCAAGCACGATCTGGGGCTACTTGCGGTAGATGCTGAAATTCCCAAACTCGCGTTTAACTACGACACTGAATTGTTTGAGGCAGACACAATTCAGCGCATGCTTCATCATTTTGGCCTTTTGCTAGCTGCCGCCGTGGACGGACCTGAGCAGCGAATTTGGGACCTGGCAATGTTGACCCAAAGTGAAACATGGCAGCTCCTGGTGGAATGGAACCCGGCAGAGACTCAACGCGAACCGAAGTGCGTACATGAATTATTTGAAGAACAGGTGAGAAGAGCTCCAAAAGCGACGGCGCTCGTGTTCGAGGATGCTTCTTTGACATATGGCGAGTTGAACCGCCGGGCGAACCAGTTGGCGCATTATCTGCGAACCGTTGGAGTCAGGCCGGATGCGCGAGTGGCGATTGGGATTGAGCGTGGCTTGGAGATGATGGTGGGGATGGTGGCGGTGTTGAAGGCGGGCGGGGCATACGTGCCGCTGGATCTCTCCTATCCGGTTGAACGCTTGCATTTCATTTTGCAGGACAGCGCTCCGGTGGCGCTGCTGGCGCGTGGTGATTTGCAAGGATTGCCGGATGGAATCGATCAACGTATACAGGTGATCGATTTGACCAGTGAGATTGTCTTTGAGGACCTGCCGGAGACGAATCTGGATCGATGCGAAACGGGTGTTGACCCTGAAAACCTGGCCTATGTGATCTATACCTCGGGATCGACCGGAGAACCGAAGGGCAGCGAGATTCCGCACCGCAGTATTCCCGGATTCATTTTTGGAGCTGACTATGTCCGTTTCGATGAAGAAACGGTGCTGTTGCAGCATTCCTCAGTTAGCTGGGACGCATTCACGCTAGAACTATGGCCGGCGTTGCTGAGTGGAGGACGGAGCGTGCTGGCGCGGCAGCGAGTTTTAGGCGCTGAAGAAATCAGGGAGTACGTTCAGAGCCAGGCAGTAAATACGCTGTGGCTGACGGCGGGCTTGTTCAACTCGATTGTGGAAAGCGATGTGAGCTGCCTGCAAGGGTTGAAGTATTTGATGACCGGGGGTGAGGCAGCCTCGGTGATGCACATTCGGCGGGCATTGAAGCAGTTGCCGGGCCTGCGGGTGGTGAACGGCTATGGACCTTCAGAATGCACGGTGTTCAGCAGTTGCTATGTGGCGCCGGCGGAATTGCCTGAGAGCCTGATTTCGCTGTCCATCGGCAAACCAATAGGAGACCGGCGGATGTGTGTGCTGGATGCGGCGATGAACGTTGTGCCCATCGGAGTGGTGGGGGAAGCTTATATAGCTGGAGCGAGTGTGGCGCGAGGGTATTTGCGGCGTCCGGATTTGACGGCGGAGCGGTTTGTGCCGGACCGGTACAGCGCGGACGGCGGAGGGCGATTGTACCGGACGGGAGATCTGGTCAGGTGGCGGCGGGATGGAACAATCGAGTTTGTGGGACGGAACGATCTTCAGGTCAAGGTGCGCGGTTTCCGAATTGAGTTGGGAGAAATTGAAGCGC
>JBARNL010000700.1:0-2846 GCA_049802955.1 Candidatus Angelobacter sp. | reverse complement strand
TGAAACGGACTTTCCAAGGACGCAACTATGAGTGCTGCCAACGGCCATGCCAACGACTCGGAGAACGGACAAGCGAAGGACCAGCAGGCGGCTCTTGCGCCGACCGTGCTGCTGCATGCAACTGCCCCGGCACAATTCCGCCCGAGAGGATCATTGCTTTGGTGCTGGAGTTGGAGATTCCCTTCGATCCCTCGGTGATCGAATGGCGAGTGACCAATACGTCAAAAGACAAAGCGCGTGGCCAGATTATTCCCTACGCTGACCAGCGAGCCTACACAGACCGGCTGAACTCCCTGTTCACGCCGGCAGGATGGACGAGGAGATATGCCGTCCACACGAGTTCCAATTTCCAGCGAGGCAAAGACCAGAAGATTGTAGCCAAGGTCTTTGTAACCTGCGATCTCACTATTTTCGGCATCGGTTCGCACTCGGCCACCGGGGAAGAATGGACAGATGACGAGAACGCGGGCACAAGTGCGGAAGCTCAGGCGTTCAAGCGGGCTTGTTCCTGCTTCGGTCTGGGACGATACCTCTACTACTTCACCGGAGTCTGGGTGGATCTCGACAAACACAAACGGCCCAAGACCATGCCCAAATTGTTTGGCTGGGCGACGCCCAAGGGTTGGCGAGATGGCCTCAGACCACCGAGAGAATCCGACGTCCAACCAACGAAATCGCGAGAAACAACCGACCGCCTTACTGCGCAAGCCAGTGGCCGGAACGATGCCCGAAACGGCAATCACCAAGTTCTTCGCCAGATTGAGGCTATGGAGAAGCCGCTCGGGAAAACGCTCTACCGCGGCCTGCTGAAAACGGTTGCCAGAGCATGGAAGCCCTCTGACATTAAAGATGCGGCCATGCTGCAAAAGCTGCTTTCCCACATGCAGAGAGCGGAGCGCGGATTGCAGCGCCTGGATGTCGCACTGGAAAATGCCGGCTCGGAATCACTGGCTGCAATTCTGCACTCTCTCAATCTCAAATCTCGCGGCCAGATAGACAGTTTGGAAACTCTACAGAAGGTCGTGCTCGCTCTCGAAGCGAAAGCAAGCTAATTCCCAACAACACCTATCGCTGTTCTCCCAGCCCGCCCACCGCGGCCCATTCCGTCCACAGCAGCATTCATCGGAGCCACGCGGATTGAGCGAGCCAACGCGCAGCTTTGTGCGGGCGCGACAGGATACGTGTGTGCCAAGGAGTCCATGACGAAAAAGAAAGACCCTCCTGACTATCCGGGCGACGAGGCCATCCTCCAAGCGTTGGCTGAAACCGTCCGCGCCATCCGCCTCGAACGAGGCTTATCGGAAGAAGACGCAAACGCCCTGATCGAAGAAGGCGCGCGTACGCGCGATTTCAAGCAGTTGCCGCGTGCTTTAGCACTTGTGGTTCGACAACTGCGGGAAGAGAACAAGATGACGCGTGTGCAATTGAGCAGCGCCTCCGGACTGTCTCTGCGCTTCATCAACAATCTTGAACGTGGGAAAGTCGCCGATGCTTCCGTGACCCAAATCGTGCGGCTCGCCCTTGGGCTGAAGTGTCCCATTACTGACTTCGTGGACCAAGTCGATGCGATGGAACTGAAGCTGAAGTCCACTTAAGCAATTCCCGCCAGTCCGACACCAGATACCTTTCACAGAATCGAACGGAGACGAAATCATGACTGGCATTTCTACGTCTGACCTGCCCCGCTTGGCGCAGCAGATAGCGGAAGCGTTGGGTAACCCGTGGACGATATCCGCAGCCAGGCGCTTTAACGGCGGCCCGATCAACGCTTACGAACATCCCCACTATCAATACATGCAAGGCGAGGGCGACGAACGCCTGGAATTGTATTTCGTCAGCGGCAGCAACATGCAGCGGCTCACGGTAAGCGGCAGATACCCGATTACCGCCCGTGGCGACTTCATCTCGGCTCCGCATGGTATGCGCCGGCCCGATATCACGGTTGCAATCAGCCGCAGCCCCGATGCGATAGCCAGGGAGGTTGCCAGACGCTTGTTGCCCGAGTACCGCAAAGTGCTGGCTGTGGTGCAGGAGATCAAGCGCCGTATGGACGGCTCCGAGGACGTCCAGGAAGCCAACCTTAATGTGCTGGCCGAAGCCTTTGGAATGAAACCGTCAGCCGACAATCTCAAGCAGGGCAGCATGAGGCTGCGCTTGCCGATCGGTGGAGCCCACGGCAATCTGGAAGTGTTCGACCAGTCCGTCAATTTGAACCTGCGAAGCATTCCGATCAAGAAGGCGTTACAAATGGCGCGACTGCTGATGGAGTCGGAGCAACTGGAAGAAGAAGGCAAGTCTCCTTCCCGAAAGGAATCCTCATGAAAGCATCTGCAATATCTAGCGCCCTACGTACCTTGGTCGCTGCCCAACAGCCTGTGTTTGTTTGGGGTGGACCCGGCATTGGAAAGTCCGCTCTGATCCGTCAACTCGCTGGATCCCTCAAGAAGTCACTCCGCGATGTGCGAGCGCTCCTCCTTGATCCGGTCGATCTGAGAGGGCTGCCGTATTTCAGCGATGGCCAATCGAAATGGGCCACACCCGAATTCCTCCCCAAGGATGGAGAGGGGATACTATTTCTGGACGAACTGAACGCGGCGCCCGCGATGGTGCAGGCCAGTTGCTACCAGCTCGTTCTCGACCGCAAATTGGGTGAGTACACGCTTCCTGATGGCTGGGCCGTCATTGCAGCCGGTAACCACGACTCGGATCGTGGTGTTACTACACGCATGCCAACGCCCCTGCGCAACCGCTTCGTACACCTGGATTTTGAAGTCGATTTGCAGGACTGGTCGGAATGGGCCATCCAATCTGGAATTCGCGCGGAGGTGATTGCCTTTCTCCGGTTC
>JBARNL010000699.1:0-2299 GCA_049802955.1 Candidatus Angelobacter sp. | reverse complement strand
GGATAAGAGCCAACCGGAGTCGTAGCGCCGTTATTTGTCAGGATGGTGATGGCTGAAGACCCGGAATTAATCACCGCTGGGGGAGGCGGCGTTAGTGTGGCTCCCGCAGGCAGTCCGGCGACTGAGAAACTGATGGTGCCCGTATAGTTGTTCAACGCAGTGATAACCGCAGAATAAGTAACGGAGTTGCCCTGAACCACTGATTGCGACGTCGGTGATGCAACAAGCCCGAAATCAGGCGAATTGTTGTTCCATGTATTCACCAGATTGGCGGCATTCACTGATCCCCAGCCGGTAGCCTGATCGTAGCCTGCCCCGGCGCTGAATCCTGTCACGTTCGGCACGCTGTTGTTGCCGCTGGTGATGTCATTAAACACAGCGGTGCCGCCGGCAAACTGGGCGCTGGCCATGGAATACAGGACATTGTTGGCATTGCCCTGAGAGCTTCCAGTCTTCTGCACCACCAACGCCATGATTCCGGCGAATGACGGCGCTGCGGCAGACGTGCCCGAAGCCCCTACCTGGCCGAGCACATTGGCTGTATGACCCTGAATGATCAGATAAGGAGTGTGGGCAGCCGAATTGAGAGCCACGTCAGGCACGTCACGGAAGCCGTCTGCAGGTACGCCGGGACCGGTTTGATAAGCAGGTTTTGGATAAAGCGTGCTCACGCCACCGCCTGTGGCGAATAAGTCTTTTCCAGTCACAGGTATGGTACCGCTTTCATTCCACACGATCTCAGGGATCGGGCCAAGCGCCGATGAACTGTCAGGATTGTTCGCCGCAGCCCAGAAACCTCCAGCGCCATCGTTAAATTCCGTGCCGCCAACCGCAACGTTATTTGGGGTTGAGCTTATACCGGAAACTGCCTGGACTGTCCCTGTGAGCGCGGTATCGGCGTCGCATCCTGCCGCTCCGCTGTCACCTGAGCTGACAAGCGCCGTGATGCCCTGCGCGGCTGCCTGGGCCCAAAGATTATTGTAGAAACTGTTTCTGGTTGCTCCCAGGCTCGTTTCGCATAAGCCAAAGCTCATGCTCATAACCGGGGCCAGGTTATTGTTCACAATGAACTGGGCTGAAAGGTCCGCGCCGTCACTTGTATGAGTGGATTTAGAAATGACAAAATCGATGGTCGCGTTTTTTGCCACTGCGCCTGACCATTCAACGTCCAGATCGGCTTCCAGTTCTTCGGTGCCGTGCAGGTCGCCGGGGGCGTTTAAGTTGTGAATAAAGACCGGGTCTTTGGCGGGAAGCAGGAAATTGCTGCGGAAAAACTGCACGTCACCCAGAACGATGTCGGTGCGTCCCACAATGGCGATCGTCTGCCCGGTGCCATCGATGCCGGCATTGTAGAGCGGGGTCAGGTTATAGATGGTGGCAAAATCGCCAGGAGCCAGAGCATTCGTACCATTGTTGAGGTCGGCGTTGGGTGGCAACTGGCTAAGATTGGCGTCGTGCTTCAAAGGAAAATCGTGCAGTGAAACCACGCCTTCTACCAGTCCGGAAAAAGCGCGCGGAATGCTGGGATCGGTGGCATTGGCGTAATGAATCTCGCCGTTCACTTCATACTGGCGGATGTTTGTCTGGAACGCGCTTTCCACCTGCTGCACGTTGCCGCTGAAATTGATCGTGGTCTTGCTATTGCCGATTTCTTCAATCTTAAAGCCATGGCTCTTGAGCCAGTTGGCTGCGTCAGCCACGTCCTGATCGGTGGGGCCAAAGCGCAAGCCGAATTCCTGCGGCGTAAGGAAATGGTGGAAATTGGGGGACTTCGGGTTCTGCAGGTCGGCCAGAAGCGTATCCAGGTCCGCCTTCGCTGAGGCGCGCGGAGAGAGCAGAAGAATCATGTTCTCCATGGGGAGATTGAGGTCGGCTGAGCCGCGGTCAAACTCCGCACGTGCCAGCGGATGCACGTTTCCATGCTTGATTACGCGATCGGCTTCGTTGATGGAGCGTTGGGCCAGAGCGGTTGACGACAGCATTCCGCCAAGAATCATCAGCAACAGGGTGCGGAGCAGTAGTCGAGTGCGACCACGTGAATAGGTGTGCATTGCGTCCCTCTTTTTCTTTCTAAATCTTTGTTCTGGTTGGTGTCGGCTTAAGGCAGGACGTTCATCAGACCCGAAATGCGGTACGCAAGGAGCTTTGCCCTTGAGATGATCCGGAAGGACATTCGTCGGCGATAACCACTGTGAACTGCTTTGGTTAGAAAGCCTTTAAAGAAGGATTAGAAATTCAAAAGATTGGTATCGAACAAGAACGAGCGCTGCGGGATTAAAAATCCGTTGCGGGCCTGCTG
>JBARNL010000698.1:0-3596 GCA_049802955.1 Candidatus Angelobacter sp. | reverse complement strand
AGTAAATGCCGGTCATAATGGTGCGCGCCCAGCCGTGTCCGGCGGCGCGCGCCAGCCCTTCCAGCAACAACAGCGTGCCGATTCCCATCACCATGTAAGAAATGGCGCTGTGCAACAGAACGCGGTTTGTGTATTCAAGCTTAAGCGTCATGGTTTGAATTACGATGAAGCCGCCCATCAGCAACACGATTCGCTGCAGCTTGATGCGCTGCTCGCCTTCGGCGCGGTTGAGGTAGGAAGCTCCCAGAATTGCGCCGCCCCACATGATTCCTGCAATACCCAGAGCCAGCAGCATGTGCGGCGGACTGATGATTTTTACGTCCAGGCCGTAAGCTTCATGCCACCAGTTGTCAAAGGGCGCGGAGGTGAGCATTGCGCCGCCGCCCCAGGCCGCGATGAAAGCACCCAACGGCGCGCGAAACCCAAGCACGTTTACGGAGTTGCGATAGTCATCATTTTGACGATCATGTATATTGCCGCCAAACGTTGTGCGCATAATCACCCACGCTGAGCCGAACGCGCCTAGCAGCGCGCCAAACTGGATCAGCAGGTGGGCCGGAGTCCAGAAGCTGTCACGGCCAATGGTTTCATGCCAGGAAATGTCCCAGTAAAGCCCAGTGGAAATGCACATGGATGCAATCACGTTGGCCCAGACCAGCCAGGGAACGGCCTCCGCTCGGGATAAAGTGGCTGGCGTGCTTATGCTCGACGCAGCAGTAATGGTGCTCATTGACGCGCCCCTTCGGGATAAATCATGCACTGTAATAAGTGGAGTACAGGATACACTGAATGGCCATTCAGTCTGAAGGGGCGGAATAAGGTTCCGAGCTGCAACCCCCTTTTGGCTATGCCAGCGGCTATGAGGCTTCCAGCTTCTCTGCTATCTCCAGCATTTTGGTCACGCTGTTCCAGTTCCGGCCAGTACTGGAAGTCCCGAGCACGCGCTCTATAGCCGCCCACGGAAATTTGGAACGGCCCTGACCGTTGGGAAAATAGATATAAGCTTCGCGTCCGATAAGATACATTTCTTCCGGCCCTACCTTGATGGCCAGCGCCTTTTCCCGGGCGTCCTTGCCGGGATCAACTGCAAGAAAGTTAACCAGCAGCTTGCCGGGTTCGATGCCGCTGCGCTTGGCGAACGGGTTCCGCGCCGCTACTTCCTTCAATTCCGCCATGGTGCGCAGCATCACGTCCGGACGAAAACGGACGGACTTTTCGATGGCATCCTGGATGCGCTTGGCAAGTTTCGCCAGGTCTTTTTCGCCGCTGCTGAAAATAACATTGCCGCTCTGGACGTATGTCTGCGGGTCTTTCAGTTTGAGCGAGACACAGAGCGATTTAAGCGCGTCCATTTTGATCATGTTGCGGCCGCCGACGTTCACGCCGCGCAGCATGCAGATGATGATGGGCATAGGCGGAGAGAGTATAAACCAGTCCCGGGCATATGAGTTGTTGGCACTTGCAATAATGCGATCCAGGTTCAGCATCATCATCCGTGATCTACTAACCTGCGCGGAGCGTCATGATCACCGCAGCCCCGAGCAAAATAAAACGATGTTTTTAGGTCCCGCAACAGCAGCGGAGCCGATCCCTCGGGTCCTGCTTGCAAGCTCTGCCCATTCACCCCAAAAGCGGGCGCGAATGGGCGCCCGAAAGCGCTTGCTCGCCGACGGACCTCTCGGGATGGCAACTCTCGGGTATCGGCAATTCGAGAGACGCACGTTGCCATGTTACCGACACATGACTGAGTGCATATGCATAAACCTACCGCGAGGCACGGAGGCAAGGAGAAACGAAATAGTATGCGCACCCCTTACTAGTTCGGCAGGAATCAGAGCGTTTGTTGAGAAGCGGAAGGCGCTGTTCGGAGGGAAATAGCCGGCAGTAAACAAGTTTGATGAGCGCTAGCGCGGACTATACAAATCAAGCGATCACCCGAATTTGCATTCACGGGAAGCGGGAATCACGCGGCAATGTGGGTTGCTGAAGCAATGTTACTCGCTGCGCAGCTTCCAGGTTTTGCCGTCATCGGCGCTTGACCAGGACTGGTTATCAGAGGTCTTGACCTGAACGCTCATGGTCCCGGCAATAATGCTGACGATGGTTCCGCTGGCATTGTCACCCAGCCTGACGGTGTCCCAAGTCTGGCCGCCATCGCGGGAGTGGATCAGGGAAGCGTTATTACCGCCGGCCCAAACGTCATTCCCGCGGGCATTTACGAACGAAAATTCCATAGTGCTGCTTGCGACCGGGTAGGCGTCTTCCCATTGGGACTGGCCGCTGGATTTCATGAGCTTGCCGCCAGCCACCTTCCATGCCGGTGTTGCGGAATCACTGGACCGGTAGGCCATTGCGCCGGCGCTTAACGACGCGGAGGCTGCCAGAGTGTCGGTCTCAGCTTTTGCCGGCACTGCGGAAATCTCAACGGGCTGGCTCTTTTCTATTGTCCCGCTGAACATGCCTGGGCCGCCTAACGCGCTGCTGCTGAGAGCGCCCGCGCGGAGCGCCGGAGTTCTTAAAGGAGAATGGAAACCCAGAGTATGCGCCGTGGATTGCATAATTTTACAGACAGTGCAGCCCAAGTGCTCAGGCGGCGGAGGCGGCGTTATCATGCGAACGGTCGATTTGCCGGCTGCATTCGTGGGCAGGTCAGCGAATATCGCGATCTTGTTGTTAGCGGTATTAAAGGCAGTATTGGTAGCGCCAAGTTGCGGCTGCGGAGCCGGAGGCAAATTATTGCCATTGCTATCCGGCACAATCTTGTCAGAGCTGCTTGCGCTAAAGAAGCCTGTATTGATGTAGTCTTTCTTCGGCAAGGCGGCCGTAAGGACTGGGATTCTTGCGGGCGAAGCCGCCGCCATTGCTGCCAATGGCGCAGCGGGCGCGATCTTTTTTGCTGCTCTGGCTTTTCCGGAATCTTCAACCCTTGCTTCCGTCTGGTTGGCCGAAGTAGCCAAATCGGATTGTGCTGAATTTTGTTGCGCGTCCGCTTGTTGTGTAGATGGAATTGCTTTTGGTTCGGAAGGCGCAGCTTGATCCCCAACGGCCGATTTTGCCTGTTGTGTTTCCTGCGACGGTTGCGAGGCGGGGTGACTCGCCGGATTATTCGTCGTTGCACTATTTGACGGTTGCTGCGGATGCCTCTGTGGAAGCTGAAGCACCATAAATGCAATGACCGCCATGGCAACCAGCGAGGCAGCCGTGCCAAACACCGGGGTAAGCAGCTTTCGCCAACGTGCCGCCGGGGCCGGCGCAAGCACGGTTTGCGTTTCCGGCTGCGCCATCACAGCTTGGCTGAGCGCCACCACTTCACGGCATGGCTCGCATACGGAAAGGTGCGAGACTACGATTTTGCTCTCTGCCGCGGGCAGAGACTGCTCCATGTAGGCGGTGAGCGTGTCGGCATCGGGATGCGCCTGGGTTTCGCCGTTCTCAGTCGCCGCGAGCCTCTGGCGCAACAAGTTTGGTAATTCAGGCATTGCTAATCTGATCCCTTATCCTGTTGGAACGCAGCAGGACGATTTTCTTGCAGTTTTTTGGTCACATCCACTTGTAAATAACGCACATCGGCATCCAGGGCTTCTTCCGCCTGCGCC
>JBARNL010000697.1:0-6376 GCA_049802955.1 Candidatus Angelobacter sp. | reverse complement strand
ATAGAGAGAAAAGCTGATAGAATCCCGACTGTCCAATGGCTTCCACCACACTCCCAACGATTTATCAGGCCACATCGGCGCAAAAGCGCACGCTGGTTGCCGCGTCACTGGGATGGGCGCTGGATGCATTTGACGTAATGCTCTATAGCCTGGTCATTGCGCACGTGATGACCGCCTTTGGCATCAGCAAGGCAGGCGCGGGCTGGCTCGGGACTTTCACGCTGTTCGCCTCGGGTCTTGGCGGACTTTTATTTGGCTTTATTGCCGATCGCATTGGGCGCACGAAGGCGCTTATGCTGAGTATCCTGACTTACTCGATATGCTCACTTGGGTCAGGATTGGCGCCCTCGATTCCCGTGCTGGCGTTTTTCCGCTTTGTGCTTGGGCTGGGCATGGGTGGCGAGTGGAACACCGGCGCGACACTGGTGGCGGAAACATGGCCCACACATCTGCGCGCCAAGGCGATTGCGATTGTGCAGAGTTCATGGGCCTGGGGCTATGCCGCAGCTGCATTGGTGGCCGGCTTTGTACTGAACGCGACACAAAACTGGCGTTACGTGTTCTTCATCGGCATCTTGCCGGCGCTGGTGACGCTGTGGATGCGGAAGAGCGTTCCTGAATCCGAGCTGTGGCTGAAAGACAAAGCCGCTTTGCGCGAAACCAAAGCGCCGCTCAGCGAGATATTTTCCTCGGCCCTGCGCAGAAATACGATCTTTTTATTCCTGCTGAATTTCTTTGGACTCTTTGCGTGGTGGGGCCTGTTTACCTGGATTCCGCCTTACCTGGGATTGCCGGTGGCCAAGGGCGGGCGCGGCTTCAGCCTAATGCAGACGACCACGCTGCTGGTTACGCTGAACCTGGTGGGAATGTTTCCCGGATATTTAAGTTTTGGCTGGGCGGCGGAAAAGTTCGGCCGCAAACGGTCATTTATCTTTTATCTGCTTTGCGCGGCGATTTTGGTGCCGATCTATGCGGCAGCACGGTCACAATGGACGATCATGGTGCTGGGCACAATGGTCGCATTTTTTGGTACAGGATTCTTTTCCGGCTCAGGGCTGATCGGCAGCGAGCTTTTTCCTACCCGCGTCCGCTCACGCGCTCTGGGGTTCACGTATAACGGCGCTAGAACGCTGAGTTCCCTTGCGCCCTATACGATCGGCAGACTGGCACAATCAAAAGACCTGGCGTGGGCTTTTTCATTCTGCGCTGCGGCATTTCTGATGGCCATGTTCATGGCCGCATTCCTGCCAGAAACCAAGGGGAAAAACCTGGAGTAGTTTTTCTGGAATCCCGAGCGCAGCGAGGGAACCCTATTGCCACGAACAAACCGAGGGCTATTTATACCACCCACATTTTCTGTGAACCATCCACATACATCAACACTTCAGGGCCACTATAATCTTCATCCCGGAGTGACAGCGACCAGACAGAGTCATTGTCAAAGATAAACAGCCCTCGTTGGGGATCAACGGTGGTCATCTTTAATTCGTGGGTAATAAGGCCGCATAGAGCATCGCAGTAACCTGGCTGGCCCCAATGAATTAAAACCCCATTCTTAAGCACCCTGTGAATAGGGCTGTAAACGGTCAGGCATGGGCCATCAAAGCGGAGCTGGAGATAATCGTGAACAAACTCAACGGAACTTAGTTGTTCGCCGATCAACAGTTTCAACGCTGCATCCAATGTCTTTGGTTCGTCCATAGCCGCAGATGTATTTAAGGCCATAGGGTTCCCTCGCTGCGCTCGGGATTTCAGAAAGATTAGGTGAGAACATCCGCCGGCTGGGCCGCATTTTTCTTCGGACGTCGATTGGCTTGCAGAATTTTCTTCCGCAGCCGCAGCGATTTCGGCGTGACTTCCACCAACTCGTCATCAGCAACAAATTCGATTGCCTGCTCCAGCGTGAGATTCTTGAACGGGACGAGGCGGATGGCTTCGTCGGCAGTTGATGCCCGCATGTTCGTCAGCTTCTTTTCGCGGACGGCGTTTACGTCAAGATCGACTTCGCGGGCGTTTTCGCCCACGATCATTCCTTCATAAAGCTCCACGCCAGCGCCGACAAACAAAACGCCGCGTTCCTGCAGACTCCACAAAGCATAAGCCGTCGAGGGGCCGTTGCGGTCAGAGACCAGCGCGCCAGTCATACGATGCGGAATTTCTCCCAGCCATTCGGTGTAGCCATCGAAAAGAGAATTCAGAATCACGGTGCCGCGCGTGTCAGTAAGCAACTCTGAGCGAAGGCCAATCATGCCTCGGCTGGGAATAGTAAATTCCAAACGCACGCGCCCGGAGCCGTGATTGTGCATCTTGAGCATCTGGCCTTTGCGCGCGCCCAGCTTCTCAATTACTACGCCGATGAACGCTTCAGGAATATCGACCATCAACTTTTCTTTTGGCTCCATCAGCTTGCCGTCAATGCGCTTGGTGACGATTTCCGGCTTGCCGACTGCAAGCTCAAAGCCTTCGCGACGCATGGTTTCAATCAGGATGGAAAGTTGAAGCTCGCCGCGGCCCAGGACTTTGAATGAATCGGTTGCGCCGCTATCTTCCACGCGCAGAGAAACGTTGGTGAGCAGCTCTTTTTGCAGACGGTCACGCAGATTGCGCGAGGTGACGTACGTCCCTTCGCGGCCGGAAAACGGCGATGTGTTCACGGAAAACTGCATCGCGATGGTCGGCTCGTCGATAACGATGTGGGGCAGCGGCGCGGGATTTTCAACTTCGGTAATAGTTTCGCCGATTCCGATTCCTTCTACGCCCGCAATAGCGACAATGTCACCCAGCTCGGTCTGCTCAATATCCACGCGCTTGAGGCCGCTGAAGGAAAACAGTTTGGTGATCTTCCATTTCTGAATGGAGCCATCAAGTTTGGCAATGCCGGCTTCCTGTCCGTTGCGCAACGTTCCGTTGAAGACGCGGGCAATCGCCAGGCGACCAAGATAATCACTGTAATCAAGATTCGCTACCAGGATTTGCAATGGGCTGGCGGCGTCACCGGCAGGCGCGGGCGTGTTGGCCAGGATCGCGTCAAAAAGCGGCCGCAAATTTTCACCGGGAACGTCAATGCTGGTGGAAGCCGTTCCGGCTTTTGCGTTCGTATAGAGTACGGGAAAATCCAGCTGATCTTCCCGCGCGTCAAGATCTATAAATAGATCGTAAAGCTCGTTCAGCACTTCCTGCGCACGCGCGTCAGGACGGTCAATTTTGTTGATCACCACCACTGGAGGCAGGCCGGCTTCCAGGGCCTTGCTGAGCACGTAACGCGTCTGCGGCAGCGGGCCTTCACTGGCATCGACGAGCAGCATAACGCCGTCGACCATCTTCAAGGCGCGTTCCACTTCACCGCCAAAATCGCTGTGGCCGGGCGTATCGACGATATTAATTTTTACGTCGTGATAAATGATGGCCGTGTTCTTGGCCAAAATGGTGATGCCGCGCTCGCGCTCCAGATCGTTGGAATCCATCACACGGTCCACTACAGCTTCATTGGCGCGAAAAGCGCCGCTCTGGCGCAGCATGGCGTCCACCAGCGTAGTTTTTCCGTGGTCTACGTGCGCGATAATTGCGATGTTGCGAATCCTGGAATTCAAATCGACTTGACTCAGCTCTCTAAAGAATGGGGTACTTCTATTCTATCTGGAATTCCGCGTTGATGCGGGCGTTGACGCGCTCAGCAAAAAGAAAAAACGGACGGCACTGTGATTGAAATCCATGCCGTCCGCATCCGTCTTTATCGAAAAAATCTTAGTGTGTGAGTGGCCGATCAATCTTGATCCGGTCGTCCATGCCCACAATCGCGCTCTCATGGATCGTTTTGAAGCCGTCTTTCTGGATGGTGATGTCATAATTTCCGGCTTCCAACTGGACCTCAAGCGGCGTGGTCTTTTGCAGCGGTGTACCGTTGATCGTGACCTGCGCGCCCTTGGGCTCCGTCTTGATCTCGATCCGCGCCATGCCGGACCCGTTACCGTTGTTGCCTAAAAGCTTTCCAACTCCGCTGCTGCCAACCAGCCGGATGTTATCGGTGCGGCCCGCCGCCATGAGGCTGGGCGCATAATTTACTGACTGTCCTGCAACCAGCTTGAGATCGGTGGAAGCCTCAAGAAATCCCTGCTTGCGGACGACTATATTTTGCGCTCCGGGTTCGACAAGAAATTCTATCGGAGTAACTTTTCCTGTATCTTTTCCGTTTATCCAAATCTCCGCGCCGGCCGGCTTGCTGGCCACCGTGACAAATGCTTTTACGGCGCTCATGCGCACGTCGATAGGTGTGCGTGCGCCACCCGTGACCTGCACAGTGCGCGTCTCCGTGGCATAGCCGGGCATGTTGAATGTAACTTTATACGTGCCTGCGGCCAATCCGGGAACGGTCTGCGGAGCTTTCCATTGCTGTCCTGCGCGGCCTTCAATTTCTACCGTTGCGCCCATGGGCATGGAAGAGACAATCAGCTGTCCTTCACTCGCCGTGGGCGGAGCCACAGGAGCAGCAGGCGCGTATCTGGTTGATCTGCCTGCGCGCGCGGGAGCGGCATGAGCTTTGCTTTCCTGGACATCTTGCGCTTGCTCTTCCGCTGCTTTCACTTTTTCAATTGCCTGCTCTGCCTTACCGCTAAATGGCGCGGGCGCTTTTGCTGCCGACGGCGCAGCCGTATCTTCTTCCTCCGCCGGATGCCGCTGAAATACCAACGCCAGGACCACAATCAGAACAAGTCCGCCGACAACGGCCGCCACTACTTTCCAATGATTCGCCGTGCTCACCGGCTTGCGCGCGCCAGTTTTTTCCGGACCGACATACGTTGTCCCCACCGTTCCCGGCGTCTGCGCTTTAACAACCTGGCTCGCGGACCCTGACGGTATCGCTTTGAAACTCTGGCTCGCATTCGGTCCGGGCATAGCCTTAAAACTCTGGCTTGCGTTGGGTCCAGGCATGGCCTTGATCGCCTGGCTTGCGTTTGGCCCAGGGCCGTCTTTATACGCAGGCATTGATCCTGTGCTGTTAGCGCGCGCAACCGGCGCGGCTTTGGCGGCTTCTTCCAGCGCGGCAAAGAATTGCTGGCCGCTGGCGTATCTTTCTCCGGGATTTTTAGCCAGCGCCTTCAACACAACTTTTGAAATCTCTTCCGGCACTCGCGGATGCGCCATCTGCATCGGGTGCGGATTCACGTCTGTAATGTTGCGATCCACTTCGCCCAGGTGCGGTCCGCTAAACGGGCTGCGCGCCGTGTAAAGCTGATAGATGATAGTCGCGGCGTTAAAAATGTTTGTCGCCGCAGTCACCGGCTTGTGCTTCACCTGCTCCGGAGAAAGATACGGTTCGTTCTCCAGCTTCTTCGGCGGCGACTGCGTCAGCAGGTTCTTATCGCGCAGCAAGCCAAAATCAAGCAGCTTGACCGTGCCGTCGGGCAGAATTTTGATGTTGCTCGGATTCAGAAAGTTATGGCATACGCCTTTGCTGCGCGCGTAATCCAGCGCCGCCAAAAGCTGCTTGGCTATCTGCAGGACTTCGCTCATTTCCGGCTGGCGCTTGGTCATCAGTTCCCTAAGAGTCTGTCCTTCAACGAACTCAGCCGTCATAAAAAGCGTAAAGTCTTTGTAGCCGCAGGTATGCAACCTGGCGATATTAGGATGGTCCAGGGCGCTGGCGGCTTTGGCCTCGGCCAGGATTTTCTGGATGAGTTCATTCGCGTCGTCCAGCCACTCCGGAACCTCAAACTTGCGTAGCGCCACTGACCTGTTCTGCTGCGGATTCCTGGCCTGATGGACCACGCCGACGCTTCCCCGTGGCAGCTCCTTAACTAACTCAAGGCTGGACGTGCGCGGAGCGGCAGCCGTGGCTGAAGCGTTGCCGATAGCCGAGGCGTTGCCTGCGGCTGAGGCGTTGCCTGCAGCCGAAGCATTGCTTGAGGCTGAAGCGTTTGCAGTAGTAGCGTCGCCTGCGGACAAGGCTGTATCGCCAGCCGTACCTGTGGCCGTGGCGGTTCCTGTGGCGGTTTCCGGGTGTTCTTGCATCTTGGGGTACCTATGCATTACCTATGCAAGTTCTCTGGGAGGAGGACGCAGCAATCGTACCCCAAAGTGCCGCCGCCAGTGCCCACCAGAACAGTGCCCCAGGGTTACTTAGGTAATTGGGGATGGAAAGGTGGGGAGCGGGGAGCAGGTGCCCATTTCACCCAGTAAAGATAGGGCTTCCTGAACTGATCACTCGATCATCCGACCCTCCGATGTACCGGTTTCTAAATGTCCCGATCCTCCGATTTCTCGATGTCCCGATTTCTGGATCTTCCCGATTTTCCTCGGTGCTCCGTAGCCTGCCCTGAGCGAACCCTGAGCTTGCGAAAGGGGCGTCGAACGGGCGCCCTCTGTGGTAAAGTCTTTG
>JBARNL010000696.1:0-2751 GCA_049802955.1 Candidatus Angelobacter sp. | reverse complement strand
GGCGATCTTTCCGCCCTCCCTCCCCCCCGCCAGGTATCCCAGGTCATCCCAGTTTGGCGTGGGTTTAACCCAGAGTGGACTCCCTCTATCCCAGTTTGCCCTGGGTTTCAGCCTTCGTGTTTCTTCGTGCCCTTTGTGGTTAAGCTATTGGGGTAACTCGAACAAAACGCACGGTTTAACATACCAAATCTCAGGACGAATGTCAAGCGAAATCGGCTGCTTTCCCCGCAAAATGGAGGCCGTTTCCTGAATGAGAAGTACCTTCCAATTCCTACTGCTTTTCTCCTTGTTGTCCGCTGCCGCGTGGGGCAGTGTGGCGGCAGATCAGGCCGCAAGTAGCCCGATCCGTGTCGATGGCGTGAAGTATAGTCTGACTCAGGCGGGCGTCCAGCAGGCATTCAATGATGCCTGTGCTCTATCCCCGCGGGCTGGAACGGGAGCGGACGTTTATTTGCCGCCTGGCACAATAACTCTGGCTGCAACCTCAGGCCAGCAGTTTTTGATCGAGTGCGCTCTGCACGTCCACGGGCCTGGAGTGGCCCCGCTTTGGTTCGTTGCGACAAAAGGTGTTCCCAAAACTGTACCCATTTTTCGCGTCAGGCCCGCCTCGCCAACGCAAGGCTGGTTTATCTTTGAAAATTTCAGAATCGCTGGGCAAGGCTCGGTCGGCGGTGATGCCTTCTTTCTCGACGCTTCCAAGGCGGCAGTAAATCACTTCACATTGCAAAATGTTCAGGTGACCGGATTGGCCCCGGAATCTTGGTCTGTCAACATGAGTGCCAGCACTCGCGATTCACTCTTTCTAGGAAGGATCTTTGACAGCGACTTGGCTCACGGCATCAAGATGAACAGCGCCAGCACGGATGACTCGTGGCTGATTGAGCACAACACATTCAATTCAGTTTCCGGCGGGACCACGCCCTGCCTGGATGCAACAACGGAACGCGGCGCGGCGCACATAACAATGTTCAACAACAACGGTGGATGCACTGGCGGCTTTTTCATAAGCCATGGCACCACTCAATGCCAGATTCTCTACAACCAGATTGAGCAGCCCGCGAACTCAACAGAAGCAAACTCCGCCGTTATTGACCTCATAGGTGACACGTACAACGTCAACGGCTGCAAAATAATCGGCAACAACATCAATGCCCACAAGTTCGCCAAAATCAATATCCGCCTCGGCTCTGCCAGCAACACCGTTATTGACGATAATGTCATTCCATTGCGAGCTGGGGATGGCGTAGGTATTGATTTCACGCCTTCGTCTTCAAACACCATTCTTGGTTTCCGCAACCAGTTCGCCGGGGTGGGCGGGGGTGCTGTAGCAATGGCGGGTGCGGGAACGCACTTTAATCTGAGTCGTATCCTTGTCGGCGGTCCAGCGCCAACGTGCTCCATTACGGGCTTTGGCAGCGGCGCAACTTGTAGTCCTCAAGCTGGGTCTAGCGATAGCGGCGGTCAGCTTTCTTTCGCGCCGGGAACTGCTCCTGCCTCACACGGCACAATCTCGCTCAACTTTTCCAGTTCGTATGGGACCAACGCCGCGTTCTGCGTATTTATGCCCGTTAATGGTGGGCAAGGGTGGAATCCAAGGGCAAGTCTTATTGGAGCTAGTAATGACAAAACTTCGGACATAGTCAATTGGGACAACAATGGAGTTGCATTTAGCGGATCAGGCAGCATAGCTGTCCATTACTGGTGCGGAGGTAGGTAGCGGCAACAACTTCGGTTTGCTCAAATTGCTTTCACATATATGGAAAAGTCCACCACATCTACGTTTCTCCGCAGGCGATCAGCTTGGCTGGGCACCGCCATGGCTCAGTTCAGCATTCTTGGACTTGGGGTCATCAGCGGCGTCGCCAGTGCTCGCTTGCTCGGCCCTCAGGGCCGGGGAGAACTGGCGGCTATCACCCTTTGGCCCATGGCCTTCGCCTTCTTGGGGTCATTTGGATTTAATCAGGCAATAGTCTTCTTTACTGGGAAGAAGCGACATACTATCTCGGAAGTCTGGACCACAGCCGGCGTCATCGGCCTTGCTGAATCCCTTGTGGTTGTAACTGCCGGCATCGCACTCATGCCCCTGTTGTTGCGGCACTACTCGGAAACCGTGCGGCACCTAGGACTCATTTTTTTGCTTGCTTCACCTGCTCTGATTCTTACTGGCATTCCGGCCAACCTCTTTCAAGGCAGAGGCGATCTTTTTCGTTTCAACTTGCTTCGCATGATCGCGCCAGCGGTTTATACCTGCGGCCTGCTCACCCTCTTGATCCTTAATCGACCAAACCTCAAAGCGGTCGTCTGGATATTGGCAACAAGCTACGTTGCCGCACTCGTGCTCGGTGTAATCGTAATTTATCGGCGCGAAAGACCAAAGTTCTGCTGGTCTGCCGGGGCCGCTCCGGAGTTTTTGAAATATGGAGCCAAAACCCACCTCGCAAATCTGACCTCTTATTTCAACCAGCGGGCAGACCA
Organism: Candidatus Angelobacter sp.; assembly: GCA_049802955.1. Taxonomy (GTDB): domain Bacteria; phylum Acidobacteriota; class Terriglobia; order Terriglobales; family Acidobacteriaceae; genus Angelobacter. The sequence goes on along the minus strand of JBARNL010000696.1, from coordinate 276 downwards.
GCTTATTCTTGCCTTGCTTATTCCGGCGCAGCAACTCGGGTTATACGCCGTTGCGGTAACCATTGCCACTAGCGTTAACTTCTTTTCCCTTGCGGCGGGAATCGTCACGTTTTCTCGGGGCTCCAACCAGTCGGATGAAGCCCTGAAGCGGACTATCGCAAAATCCTTCAGGCTTTCCTTGCTGTGGCTGCTCTTGGCGTGTTCTGCTCTCTTTTTTGTGGCGCCGTTTCTCATCACCAGGGTGCTGGGACCTAACTTTGCCGGTTCCATCATCGC
>JBARNL010000695.1:0-5430 GCA_049802955.1 Candidatus Angelobacter sp. | reverse complement strand
GCAACCGTGCTGCTGACGGTGATTGGGAAGATCAGCGACTTTGCGGATGAAAACAAGCTGGCGGCCTATCTGGGCCTGGTGCCGCGAATAGCCAACTCTAACGAAAGTGAACGTAGCGGGAGGATCTCCAAACAAGGTAATAAGCTGGCCCGCACGGCGCTGGTGCAGTGTGGGTTGGTGGCCAAGCGGTACAGTCCCTATCTGCAAAGCTTCTATGAACGAATTAAAAACCGCCGAGGAGGAGGAAAGGCCAAAATCGCGCTGGCAAGGAAGCTGGTCAAGATCGTGTATGACACTCTGAAAAATCAGTGGGTGTTCGAAGACTTTCCCAGCTTTACCCTGGCTGCCTAAAACCGGCCAAAACAACTTTTGAGTAGACATTATTCATGGGAGGAACAGAGGAAGGGGAGGAATGAATAGAGGGAGATCGGGTGATCTGGTGATCGCGCGTGATCCGGTGATCGGCAGCAAAAGCTTACCGCGGACAAAGGGATGACACGGAACAAGGATGATTGCCAAAATCGCCGAGAAGCAAAAGCTTTGAAACACAGAGGAAGCGGAGGATGAATAGAGGAAGATCGAAACACAGCCGAGGGCGGCTGTGCCACACAAAATTAGTGGGCTTTGCCGATCTAGATCGTTCGGCTCCCGGCTGCGCCGCTCCCCTTCGACTGCGCTCAGGGCTCCGGCCTTCGGCCTGCGGCAAGAAACGATGACAAGTTGAGGCGCGACGATTATAGCGTCGCGCGGCTTTGTTAGTGCGCCATGGCGCCGGGGCCGCCTCCGCCTTTGGGGGCCTTTTTCATCAGGAAGATGAGCGGAAGGCAGGCGGCGAACATGATCGCTAAAAGGAAAAAGACATCGACATAGCCCATCATGGCGGCCTGTTGCTGGACCATGCCAAAGAGTCCGGCAGCGGCTTGTTTGGTGGCAGTAGCGGCGTCCATGCCGCGGGCCATGAAAGCCGCCTTCATCTGGGCCATCATGGTTTGGGCCAGCGGATTGTAAGGAGTTACGTTTGCCCCAAGAGTATTGGTGTGGATCTGAGCATGGCGCGATGAAATGGTAGTAACGCTGGCGATGCCGATACTGGCGCCGATGTTGCGCATAAGGTTGAAAAGGCTGGTGGCGTTGCCCATCTGCTCTTTGGGGATCAGGCCGTTGGTGATGGTGGTGAGCGGCACAAACAGCAATCCCATGGAGCAGCCCTGCAAAAGCTGCGGCCAGAAGATGTCCCAGTAACCGGCGTTCAGGTTCAGCCTGGAGAGCTGCCAGATGCTGAATGACGCGATGATGAGTCCGGCGGCCAACAGTTTGCGCGCCTCGATTTTGCCCATGAGAATGCCGACGATCGGCATAAACAGGAACGAACCCAGGCCGCGTGGAAGCATGGCCATGCCGGCTTCGAGAGCTGAGTATCCCATGAGCGTTTGCAGCCAGAGTGGAAGCAAGACGGTGCTGCCATAGAGCACGAAGCCCAGCACGGTCATAAGAAAGACACCAGTGGCATAGGTGCGATTTTTGAAGATCCTGAGCTGCACCACAGGATGGCCGGTGATGAGTTCACGCACGACAAAGAAGACGAAGCCGATGACGCAGAGAATGGCCAGCGTAAGAATAAAATGCGAGCCGAACCAGTCTTCTTCCTGGCCTTTATCCAGCATGATCTGCAACGCACCAATGCCGAGCGCGAGATAGCCGATGCCCCAGTAGTCCACGCCGCCTTCTCCGCGCTTGATGTATGGCGGATCGTGAATGAACAGCAGGGCCATGATGACGGCCGCGATCCCGATAGGAATGTTGATATAGAAAAGCCAGCGCCAGGAATAACTGTCAGTGATCCAGCCGCCGAGCACGGGACCAAGCATTGGAGCAACCACGATCCCCAGCGCCCAGAACGCCATGGCTTTGGCGCGCTTCTCCGGCGGGAAAGCTTCCATCAGGATGGCTTGCGACAGTGGTTGCAGACCTCCGCCGGTTGCGCCCTGGAATACGCGGAAGATGATCAGCAGCGGCAGATTCGGCGCAATGCCGCAGAGAAAAGAGAAAACTGTGAATCCGCCAACCGACATCAGCAGAATATTGCGTCGGCCAAAGTAATTGCCCAGCCATCCGGTAAGAGGCAGAACAATTGCGTTGGCGACAAGATAAGAAGTCAGGACCCAAGTGGCCTCTTCCGGGGTCACGGAAAGGCTGCCGGCAATATGCTGCAGGGACACGTTTACTACCGTGGTGTCCAGCACCTCCATGAAGGTGCCCAGCATCACTGAAATAGCGATGATCCACGGATTGATTGCCGGCTTTTCCATTGCTCTTGTCGCTGACGATGCCAACTGCATGCTCCTGAATGCGACGTTGTGTTTCGACCTGCGATTTACTTCGTGTACACAACTGGCTCTACTGACATGCCTGGACGCAGTTCATGATTTGGGTCCTGGCCTTTATCAAAGCGGATGCGCACTGGAATGCGCTGCACCACTTTTACGTAATTGCCGGTAGCGTTTTCCGGCGGCAAAAGGCTGAAGCGGGCTCCGGTTGCGCCTCCAATTGATTCAACTACGCCGCTAAACTCCCGACCATAAGCGTCAACCTTGATCTTGGCTTTTTGTCCAACTTTCATGTCGCGCAGCTGCGTTTCTTTAAAGTTGGCGGTGACCCAAATGTCCTCAAGGTTCACGATTGAAAACAGCGGCTGGCCGGCTTGCACCGTTTGTCCTGGTTCAACGCTGCGTTTGCTGAGCACGCCAGTTACAGGTGCGACAATTTTTGCGTACTGAAGATTCAGTTCAGCTTGCGCCAACGCGGAGGTGGCCCGTTGCACCTCCGCAGTCGCGGCTCCGGCGCGCGCGCGCGTGACTTTAAGTTGTTCCGGCACAGTGCGCACAGCTTCAGCCTGGGCTTGTGATTGCGCTGCCCGGCTCTCCGCGGCGGCAATGGCAGAAGTTGCAGCATCAACTTGTGCTTTAGCGGAATTGTTTGCCGCTACCGCAGCGTCATATTGCTGGTGTGAGATCTCGTCTTTTGCGATGAGCATCTCCATGCGCTTCAAGTCGGCGGACGTTTTGGCATACATTGCCTGCGCGTCATTCAGCTTGGCGCGGGCCGATTCAATATCGCGTTGCGCGCCCTTTACGCCTGCGTCGGCGGCAAGCAGTTGGCTGGAACTGGTAGTTTGTGTGAGTGGAACGCCCACGTTGGCCGCTATGGCATTGGCTTGAGCATTGGCCAGATCGGCGCGTGCGCGGTCCACGGCAACCTGGTAATCCTTGGGATCAAGTTCCACCAGCAGCGTTCCCGCCTGCACCACTTCGTTATCGTCATGCAGCACCCTCAACACGGTGCCGGTAACGCGCGCGCTGATGGGATCAATGTGGCCGTCAATCTGCGCATCGTCGGTTGATTCACGAACGGAGTAATAACGCCAAACAATAAATCCGCCAATGAGAAGAAGGACCACCAACACGGCAACAATCCATTTGGCTCGGGGATGCGAGCGGAAGAATCCCACGGCGCGAGTGTCGGTGATCGACCGGCGCTCTTTCCCGGAGCGGCGCTCGTCCTCTTTCTCCGGCGTCTCAACTTCAGTAGGGACAGGCTCCTTCACAACCTCTTCTTCCTCGTACGGCGAAATCTTAATTGGGTCAGCCACTTTATTTTCCTCCCAGGAATGCTCGCGTCCGCTGCTCCGCCTCGCCCAGGGCGCGCACCAGCGAAAGCTTGGCTACATTGTTCTGATACAGGGCTTGAATATGGTTATCGTTCGCGCCGGCAACCGCTTCTTGCGCCTGCACCACTTCAAGGCTGCCGGAAACGCCGGCTTTGTAGCGGTCCTGCGCTTCTTTCAACTGCTCGGCTGCAAGGCCAATCTGCTGATTGGATACGGCAACCTGATCGTCAGAAGTCTTCACGTCCAGCAGCGCAGAACGGATTTCATACTCCACCCGAGCGCGCAGGTTTTCCAGTTGCAGGCGCTCTTGCTTCAGCAAAGTTGCCGCCTGGTCAACGTCGGCTTTTACCTTGCCGCCCTGAAAGATCGGTATACGCACGCCGGCGGAAATCGCATACGTATTTTCGGCGCTTCCGGGCGCGGGACCAATGAAGCCAGTCTGCCCGTTCAGGTCGACTGTTGGCAGCGCCTCTCCTTTAGCTGCCTTCACCGCAAGTTCAGCTGAGCGCACGCGCGACTCAGCCGCACGAAATTCGGGTCGCACCTGGTAAGCATGCGCCAGCGCTTCTTCCAGATTCAAGGACGTGAGCGGAGCGTACGGTACTGTGTCAGTCAGCTGAAACTGTTGCGCCACGGGTATTCCAATGGTCCGTGCCAGAGACATCTTTTGCTGCTCAAACTGGTTCTGTGCCGCCAACACGCGTTGTTGCTGCGTCTGCATCTGCACCTGTGACCGCAAAACATCAATGCCCGCTGCAACGCCGGCGCTTTTCAAGTCCTGTGTCTGTTGAAAGATAGTTTGCGCCGTATTGAGTTGGGCTTTTGCGGTGTCTAGCCGGGCGGCGCTTGCCACCGTAAGCAGATATTGATTGCCCACCAGCAGCACCACAAGTTCGCGCGCATCCTGCACCGTGAACTTTGCTGCTCTCTCATTTTCAGAAGCTGCGTGGACTCGGTTAATCGCGTTAAAATCCAGCAGCGTTTCGCTCATATTGGCATGAGCATCGAAAATCCCGAATGGCCCTACCACGGGCGACTTCAATCCCGCCGGAAGCGGAATGCCGAAGGCCGCCAGGTTGATTTGGTTCAATGACTCGCTGACATTGCCGGAAACATTTGGCAGCAATGCGCTTAACTGGCGGCGATATTGTGCCCGCGCCAGTTCCGTCTGCTGCTGGGAAAGAAGAAGGCCAAGATTGTGCTTGAGCCCGCGATCAATTGCGTCCAGCAGGCCCAACTGGATGACTCCGGGGACCGGCTTGTCCACCGTGCCGCTGCCGCTGAAAGAATCAAGCGCTGGTGGAAGGGCGGTATTCACCGCCGGTGTCTGGCGGTCTTGGGCAGGCGCTGGTGTCGACCCACCCGGAAGCTGGGCAGCACAAGAAATTGCAGTAAAAAGTGTAAATAGAATTACCAGGACACGTTGCGTCCGCATGTTTACCTTCTCGGCGAGGTATCGGATTTTAGATGCGGTCGTGAGGGGCGGGATGCGCGTCTCTCGCCACAGTGCAAATTCAGGTATCAGGTGATCGCCCAAGGGGAAAAAGCACTCCAAAAAGAATTAATTAACCGGTTAGTTAGATTATCAGGCACACTTACCGGATGCAAATTACTTTCGCAGTTTTCCTCATCCAGATCACTATTGCCGGCGGAAAACAAAAATGGCGCCGGGAATCCGGCGCCGTGATGATGCAATCTTCTTTCAAACGAAAACTCTAGCCGATGCCATTCGGGCAAGGGAGAGCCGAATGTGGCAGAACGGT
>JBARNL010000694.1:0-2127 GCA_049802955.1 Candidatus Angelobacter sp. | reverse complement strand
ATCAGAAGTAGCATCCCAGCTATTTCAGACGATTGGCAGACCCGGGATACAGGCGCTCGGCCTCGTTTTTAGTGCCCGGCCAACGGATCAATTCATCTTCTATCAGGAATCAACCGAATACTGGGTGAAAGCAGCAATAGGGCTGCCGTACTACCGCTGCAATGGCAAAGTTGGAGCGCCGCCGCACGGACGTTACCTATATTTCCACGACGCTCTGACAGCGGAGATCGTATACGCAATTCTGAACAGCAGTCTCTTTTATTCCTATTTCGTGTGCTATGGAGATTGCTTCCATCTGAGCGATACACTCGTGTCTACGTTTCCCGTTCCTCTGGCGGCCACAAAGGATAAAGGCCTGGCCGATCTTGGTGCTGCAATATTGAAAGACATAGCTCAGAAGGCCGAGATCAAACAGATCAATACGAAGGGAGGCGACAAGATTTCATACGCCGAGTTCTTTGGGTGGAAGTCAAAGGCACTGATAGATAAAGTTGATGAACGGCTTGCTTCACTATACTGCCTGGATGATGAACAACTCGATCTCGTAACAAGCTTTGACTCAAAGTTTCGCTTGTCTCAGACTGATGAGGCAGAAGATGGCACTGAAACAGCCGCAGCGAATTGAGACACGTCCTGGTACTGTTGACGCACTGGGCGATGCGACCTTGCTTCATCGCCACAAGCTGGGGCTCATCTGTTCCCGGAAGTGTCCTGGCGACATAATCTTGAAGACCTACGACTTCGCTCGGTCGGTGCGCGGATCAGGTCTTGCCATCGTCAGTGGCTTTCACTCGCCCGTCGAAAAGGATTGCCTGCCAATCCTGCTGCGTGTCCAACACCCAGTTATCATTGTTCAGGGGCACAGGCTCAGTACATCGCGACTTCCGGCGAACTGGCAAAAGGCGATTGAGGCGGGACGGCTCTTACTCCTCTCGCCATTCGGAGATAAGAAGATGCGTGTGACTGTTGAACTCGCTGTCGAGCGCAACCGGTTCGTCGCCGCTATTTCCGATGAGGTTCTGATCCCGTACGCCGCTCCGGGCAGCAAGACCGAGGCATTGGCCCTCGATCTTCTCGTGTTCGGCAAGCGTGTATGCACCTTCAATGACCGTCCAAGTCCATTGGCCGACGCAGGCGCGCTGGTCGGGCCTAGCGGAAGTCATGTGATTGCACCTCGGCGGTACTGACTGACAGTGGCCCAATTCTCTCCGCCCGCAGATGCACAATGCTGTCCTGGTTCTGAACCACGCCCGAGACGACCACAAATCTCTCATACAGCACGGCACTTCGATTCTTCTCGTAGAAATCAGGCATCACAATAATGTTGGCATTTCCAGTTTCATCCTCCAGCGTCATGAAGATCAGGCCCTTTGCTGTGCCGGGTCGCTGGCGGGTAATGACAGATCCCGCGACCGTAGCTTTTTTCCCGTGCGGCAACGCTCTCAGTTCGGCGGCGGAGAGGATTCCCATCGAGCGCAGTTCCTTCCGGCGATAGGCCATGGGGTGAGGACCCGTGGTTAAGCCGGTCCCGTGAGAATCGGAAACAAGTCGTTCATCATCTCCCATCATGGACAGCGGAGACGCGCTGTCAGCATCGGCTATGTTCTGCAGCAGCGGCCCTACACGCCTGCCAGCCTTCTCGACTTGCCAGAGTGCATCACGCCGGTGCATCTGCGAATCAGGACTCATATTGTTGAGCGCTCCAACACGCGCGAGCATGGCCAGATTGGCTTTGCTCAGTTCAGGTACACGGAGAGCCAGGTCATCCACGGAACGAAATGGCGCGTGTTCTCTCTGGTACACCAGCGATTCAACGGCAAACTGCTGCAGACCTCGCACATAACCCAATCCGATCCGAACTGTGAGTTTGTCAACCTCACGCTCAAGGGAGCAATCCCACTGGGAACAGGTGACGTCAATTGGCCTCACGCGCAAGCCATGCCGCTGTGCATCCTTCACCAGAGTTGCCGATGAATAAAATCCCATCGGCTGGTTGTTGAGAATTGCCGCGGTAAACGCCGCGAGATAGCGGACTTTCAGAAAGGCGCTGGCATAGGCGAGGAGTGCAAAACTGGCAGAATGCGATTCAGGAAAGCCATAACTGGCAAATGAGGAAATAAATTGGAC
>JBARNL010000693.1:0-3551 GCA_049802955.1 Candidatus Angelobacter sp. | reverse complement strand
CTCTACGACGGTGTCACCTTTCACCGTACCATTCCGGAGTTCATGATCCAGGCTGGCGATCCTTCCGGCACCGGCGCGGGCGAGGTTGGTTTTGAGATTACCGACGTGCTTAGCCCGGATTTATTGTTCGATCAGCCTGGTCGTCTTGCTTACGCAAATAGGGGCGGCTCACCATCCACCAGCTCATCGCAATTCTTCATTACAGAAAAAGCGGTTCCCTTCCTCAACCCTTGTTTGGATGAAGGCGGTTGCCCGCAGTTGGGGCGCGGCAAAGGCACTGGCTACATTATCTTTGGCCAGTGCGATGAACCCAGCGTGGAGTTAGTAAAGAAAATTGCCCGCATGCCCTGCGGCGGCGGTATGGCGTGCAACGGAAGCAATAGCCGTCCTGCGAATCCGGTGAAGATTACGCATATTGAGATTGTGGGCGCAGGAGCAAAGCCAGCGGCCAAGAAATCGACGGCGAAGAAGGCGACAACACCGCCTAAGAAGTAAGCACAATATTCAAAATCACACGCGGAAACATTTCACGGAGAGGAATAATTCATGGCACGCCAACCTGGCACTTATGCGATTTTTGATACTACCGAAGGCAAAATTGTTTGCCGTCTTTTTGAAAAGGAAGCGCCCATTACGACGAAGAACTTCACCGATCTGGCCGAAGGCAAGCGCAGCTGGAAAGACAGCGTGAGCGGCAAAAGTAGTGATGGCCCGCTTTACAGCGGCACAATTTTTCATCGCGTCATTCCAGACTTTATGATCCAGGGCGGTGATCCCAGCGGCACCGGCATGGGCGGCCCGGGCTATAAATTCGGCGACGAGACCAAAGGTTCTCCTCACAAGTTCGATAAAGCAGGCAAGCTGGCGATGGCGAACGCAGGACCTGGAACAAATGGTTCGCAATTCTTCATCACTGTGGCGGCAACTCCGTGGCTTACTGGCAATCACACGATCTTTGGTGAAGTTGTGGAAGGCCAGGACGTAGCTGACAAGATTTCCAAGGTAAAGAAGGGCGCGCAGGACCGCCCAGCAAAGGACGTGGTGATTAATTCCATCACGATTGAGCGGGCTGGATAGAAGAGCAGGCGTGGATCCGATCAAGGTTGCTATTTTCTCGTTGCGTTCCTGCTCCTGCTTCTGGTGGGACGGAAGTTCCTTTTGCCTACAGAATTCGCGTGACGCAAGATCGGATTGCATCACTTGCAAGCGCAGCCACAAAGATTCGGCGTCGCGAACAGGCAAAGATTTTACCCTCTACCTTATTTCATAAAGATAAGCATCGGAAACCGGAACTCCATTGACTGTGGTGCTCTGCAGTCGCGCCCCCTCAACATCAGCTGTATTTGCAAAAACACTACGCAAAGCAGTAAAAAGCGTTGATTTTGGACTGACAACAGTAATTCGCAATCTCTGAAAATCAGAGCCGCCTACACTTGAAATCGTCTTTCCCAATTGAAGGTAGGTTTCGCGAGGACCTTTAACATCCACCAAGTCAGAACCGACAACAAGCCGCCAATCGTCCCCTTCCTCATCATAAAGCCACAACACGCCCTTGAAAGGGAATTTAGCTGCCTTCAATTGTTCAGTAATTTTCTTACCGAAGCTGAGATCAGACTCAGTTAAGGTGGCCACTTGAGGCATTACCAGTGCTCCTCAATCCAAGACATAATTCCATGTGCTGCCTCGGTACTAGCATTATAGATGTCCCATGCGTCCTTTTCTGGGCGCCGTTCGTATCTGCTGTCCACTTTCCAGTCCTTTATGATTCTCCAGTTGCTTCAAACTGTGGGTCATTCCTGCTCTTTTTCGCATATTCCTCAGTAAGACCGGCGGTGCCTAAAAGCTTGGTTAAATCGTGATTCCAGCTATCTTGGACACGTTTTAACTCAGGAAATCATGCTGCTCACTTTGATCGCGCAATACAGGCTTTCAATGCGCATTCCAACGCCAGACCGGTCAGATAATACGCGCCTGCGAAACTTTTGCCGTCGAGCAGCAAACGAGCTTCTGCAAGGCGAAGATGCGCAAGCTCTTGCAGATCAACGCGTGTGAATTTACTCATTGGCTAAGTCATTCCGCATCCGCTCTGAATAAATGAAACGGACCGTTTACCAGACACCCTTATCGCTGCCTGTAATTCTGAACGCCACGGCCGCTGCGGAAGCCAGCGGCGGCAACAGGCTCAGGCGGAACGTGGCTGGAACATTGCCGCTGAAGGCCGCCTGGGTAATCTGTTTTGTATAGAGCCGTGCCCCGTACGGCATAATGGGCACGCGCAGGAAGCGGGCGCGGGTGTAAATCTTGTCGCCATTGATGGTCGCATCTTTAATCACTTCTGCCGGCAGCTCAAGCGGCGTCCCGCGATAGCGCTGTACGTAGTCGGAAACAATCTTCAGGAAACTGGCCACGCCTTGCCAGATCCCGGCCACCATGGCGGCGGCGCGCAGTTCGCGGAAATCGACCTTGCCGGATTCAACAATCGTTGCCGCGTTCAGGATGTCGCAAACGCGGAAATAAAAGTGCCGATACATGCGCTGCAACGTGGCGGCAAAAATCCGCTCTTCCGGCGCAGGCACATAAAACGTATTGCCGTTCAGCCGAATCGTTACCCGGCGATCGATGCACCGCCTGGCCAATCCAATGTGCTCGCCGGTCTGGCCCAGGCGGCCAACATGCGTCTCAATCGACTCTGGCAATCCTGGAATGGAAAAATTCCATTTGCAAGCCAGCCGGTCTCCCCAGCTGCGCGCCTCCACCTTGCCGCCAAAGCGCTTGGTAAACACATTTACAATCTTGGTCTTGGAGCCGGTTGAAACCAGGTCAAGGTCATTGCCCAGGTCGGGCCAGTGGTCCAGCGTTTTCATCACCACCGTGGGGCAGCCTTCTTCTTCCAGCGCATTACATACCGCTTCCAGGTGATTCAGCGCATTGGATATCCGGGCGCGTTCTTTGGCCAGCGTTTCCACCGCCCAGGCTTGGATGTCAGTATTTCCGCGATTGCCTGCAACCCGGTTCAGCACCTCAAACGCGCGGATCACTACATGGTTGGAATCGGCCAGTTCGACAAAATCCTGCCGCTGCTGCGGCGTGAGCGAGCTAAGCATGGGGATCAGGTCAGAAGCCGAAGCGGGCCGCAAAGTTAGTTTTAAGAATGCGTCAATATATTCGGACTCGTTCTGTATTGCAGTGGCCATGGGAACCGGGCACTCCTCGGGGGATTACTCAAAGTTAGGATGAGGGCTGCTGCTTTCAGGTTGTCGGGTGATCACGCACCATTCAGGATTAAGCCAATCTCACCTTGTCTTTCAATTCGATTCAATATCCTGGAGTAATTAATATTGTTCTGCCGACGTGAAAGGTCTCTCTCAAGGGATTCATTAGATGCTGGTGTAATGCGTCCTAAATAATGCAACATATTGATCCAGCATGTGTTTGTCATAATAGGGAGGGCAAACACAGTGCGAGTCGCTCCTGCCATCACGCTGGATCAACAACAGAGAAACCAACTGCAAGCCTGGGCTCGGGGACGAAGCTTGCCGCAACGGCAGGTG
>JBARNL010000692.1:0-10787 GCA_049802955.1 Candidatus Angelobacter sp. | reverse complement strand
TCGCGGGAGATATCCACGGCAGTCACCTTATCGCAGCCCCGCGCCAGATGCAGCGCAAATCCGCCCTGGTAAGTACAAACATCCAGCGCTTCGCCTCTGGCGTATTCTGCCGCTGCGGCGTAGTTTTCGCGTTGGTCCAGAAAGGCCCCGGTCTTCTGGCCGCCCAGCGCATCATAATGAAAATTAACGCCGTTCATCGTGAAGACCGTGCTGCTCTTGCCCCCTTCAATCATCCCGGATTCCATCTCCGGAAGCTGCTCCAGGTCGCGGATTCGAGCATAGGCCCGCTCAACGATATTTTCTGCCTCGGCAAATTCTTTCAGTCCGCCGATGATTGCCTGCTTTCGCTCCGGAGCGGCCCATGACTGCGTAAGCACCTGGAGCGTGAAAACATCGTTATAGCGGTCGATAATCAGCCCTGGCAGGCGATCAGCCTCGCTAAATACCAGCCGGCAAGCGTCGGAATTTTGGACAACTTTGCTTCGATACGCCACGGCCTCGGCCAGCCGCTGGCGCACCAGTTGCAACAGCTCTTCTTCTGACCGCAGAGCATCGCGGCCCAAGAGCCGGAGCTTGATCTGCGATGATGAACTGTAAATCGCCGAGCCTAAAATCTTGTCTTTCGGGCCAATTACATGCACCATCGCGCCCAGCTTGGCGCCAGCGTCATTCAGCACGTCAGACGCATAAACCCATACATGGCCGTCGCGCAGCCGTTTGGCCGCGCGCTCATTCACAATTACTTTTCTTGGGAGACCGTTTGCCATCAGGCAATCAGCATATAGGAATGGAGGGTTACTGCGTGGGGCTGGCTTCTTGCTCCGGCTGCTCAGCTTCGGTTTCCGCTTCCGCCTCGGCTGCCCGCGCTTTGGATTTCTTTTTTACCGGCTCCGGCGCTGCTGGTTCGCTGGCCGGATCAAAGTACAGGATACGACCGCAGGAGTTGCAGGTAATGATCTGCTCATTGGTGCGGATTTCCTGCCAGATTTGGGGACGGACCATCACAAAGCAGGCCATACATTTCTGGTCGCGGGCCTCAGCCAAGGCTGATTTGCGTTGCCGCATCACGCGGTCATAGTGGGCCATAGCGCTGTAATCTACGCCGGCGCGCAGTTCCTCGCGTTTGCCCTTGAGTCCCGCCAGAAGCTTTTCGTCTTCAGCCGTACGGACGCGGGCTTCGGTTTTTTCTTTCTCCACGTCGACAGCTTCAGTCTTTAACTCGGCTTCAGCCACTTTCAATGCTTTTTCTTCATTTTCCAGCCCAATCATCAATTCCAGGATTCTGTCTTCGCAGGTGCTGATCTGTTTTTCCGCGAATTCCACTTCGTGCATCAGGGCGCGGTACTCATCATTGGTCTTTACGCTGGATGACTGGCTGCGGTACTTGGCAATTTTTTCCTGGAAACCCTTGATGTCGGCTTCATTCTGGCGGCGGCTGGCTTCATTGCTCTTGACTCGAGCTTTGGCCTGCTCCACGACGGCTTTATGCTCGGCCAGTTTCGCTTCAATGGCAGCCACCCGCCTGGGTAAACTGGCCACTTCTTCGGTAAGCCGCAGGGCTTCCTTGTCAATCTTTTCCAACTCGGTGAGTCTTTGCAGGTCTGCGTTCATGGGGAAGGGCTAGACCTAATTCTAACATGCGTTATTGGCCGTTCGGCACCGCTTTTGCGCCTTTAACTAGGTTTTTCTACTGATTGCCGCCCTGCAATGGCATGCTTAGACTACATCCCATGATCATAGAAATCACCAGACTGCTTTTGGGCGTGGCCATTGCTGTCTTTCATCGTCCGCTGGCAACTATGATCATGCAGCAGGAACGCCAATTGGATGGATTTTTCCGCAGCCGCGGCGTCCATTTGCCCGCGCCGCCCAGTGACTCCACCGCCCAGAACCTCTACTTTATGATCGGCATCTTCATCGCATTGATCGAATCCGGACGGATCTGGCTTTCCATCAGCTAAACCGCATTCTTTGATCTCGTTGAGCCTTCTGTGAGCATGCCACAATGGGAGAGAAAGAAAATAGAGCCCGAGCGGCGCTTACCGCAATACCCGGGGACTAGGCTGTTTGCTGAGAGCTGAGCGCCTTCTTCTTTAATTGCTCCAGCACCATGGGTCCCAGCTGAGACACGCTGCCCGCGCCCAGCGTAAGCACCATGTCGCCGGGATCAGCCAGCGCGGAAACTTGCCGCGCCGCTTCGTCGAATGATGGGAGATAACTGACTGTGCCGCGTTGATCGCCAAACAACTGGATGGCCTGGGCCAGACGCTCACCGGTGATGCCGGGGATCGGCGGTTCACTAGCAGCGTAAATATCGAGCACGGAAACCGTATCGGCGTCATTGAAGGCTGCACCGAATTGCTCCAACAGGTCGCGCGTTCGGCTAAAGCGATGTGGCTGGAAGATCACATGAACGCGTTTGAAACCGCAATGGCGCGCCGCCGCCAGCGTGGCCAGAATTTCAGTGGGATGATGTCCGTAATCGTCGATCACGCTCACGTCGGCAGCGCGGCCGCGCAGCTGAAAGCGACGATCGACGCCGCAAAAGTTTTCCAGCGCCTCGCGAATGCGGTCCGGCTCAATGTCCAGTCCCACGCCCACGGCCACGGCAGCCGTGGCGTTCAGTACGTTGTGATTGCCGGGCACGCGCAGATGGAAATCTCCCAGCGACTTGCCATGGTATTCCACTGAGAAGTGCGCATAATGTTTGTTGCCTGCGCATTTTGCCCGCGCGCCGCCCACGCGAAAATCGGCGTCTTCATGCACGCCATACGTTGTAGCCCGGCGGGCAAGGCGCGGCAGCATATTGCGCAAACGCTCGTCATCATGGCACAGCACAGCCATTCCGTAAAACGGCACGCGATCAATGAAATCCAGGAACGCCTGCTCCACGTCCGCCATGTCGCGATAACAATCCATATGCTCGCGATCGATGTTGGTGACCACGGCCAGTATGGGCGAGAGCTTAAGGAATGAGCGGTCGCTTTCATCGGCCTCTGCCACCAGGTATTGTGACTTGCCCAGGCGCGCGTTCGAGCCCATTGCGTCCACGCGTCCGCCGACGACGACCGTGGGATCAAGCCCGCCGGCAGCCAGCACCGCCGCAACCATGCTGGTTGTAGTAGTTTTGCCGTGCATTCCGGCAATGGCAATCCCATATTTCAGGCGCATCAGTTCGGCCAGCATCTCCGCGCGCTGGATCACCGGAATATGCTCGGCGTGCGCCGCCATGATCTCGGCGTTGTCGCGCTTTACAGCGGAACTGGCAACGACAACTTCAGCGCCGGTGATGTGCTCAGCACGATGGCCTTCAAAAATGATGGCGCCCTTTTCCGCCAGCCGCTCGGTAACGCTGGAGCTTTTGAGATCGGAGCCGGAAACCTTATAGCCGAGCGTGAGCAACACTTCAGCAATGCCGCTCATGCCGATGCCGCCAATGCCTACGAAATGTATCCGCTGAATTTTTGCAAACATCTTCTTTTTTTGTCGCTTCGCTCCGAAAACCGCTACAGAGCTTTGCTGACCTCTGCTTTCCTTCTGCACCTGATGCTGCGGGCTCGCCGCGCAAGTCGGGCTCGCCCTTTTTGCTTCGAAAAAGACTATATCGCTTTGCTCCGAACCCGCTATACAGCTTCGCTGATCGCTAATTTATCTGCGCTTGTTACATTGGGCTCGCCACACCTAGTCGGTGGCTTTATTTCTGTCGCTGCGCTCCGAAACCGCTACAGAGCCTTCTCCAACCACCCTGTATCTATGCTCCTATTACGGGCCGCTCGGCGCGTGGTCGGCCTCGCGGCTTTATCTCGCTGCGCTCCCGATCACGGCGATCACCCGATCACCGGATCACCTGATCTTCCACTCAGCTCCGCCACCATCCGTGCCACTCGACCGGCCGCGTCGTGGTGAGAAAGCGCCCGTGCCCGCTCCGCCATTTGCTTTAGACGGGTGGGATTCGCAAACAGCTGCGTAATCACCTCCGTCAATCGCTCTGGCGTGAGTTCCGTCTGTGGCACCAGCACGGCTGCACCGCCTTGCACGATTGCGTCGGCATTGCGACGTTGATGATCGTCCGCCGCCTGCGGAAACGGTACAAAGATCGCCGGCTTGCCTGCCGCAGTTGCTTCAGCTACGGTACTCGCTCCAGAGCGGCACAGCAGCAAATCCGCTCGCGCAAAAGCCGCGGGCATGTCATCAATAAAAGCGGAAACCTCGGCCTTCACACCCGCCTGCTCATACGCAGCCGCCACGTCATTATATTCACGCTCACCCGTTTGGTGGATGATCTGGAGGCGGGGAATTTGTCGTAGTACTACCGGAGCAGCGGCCACCATGGCCTGATTGATGGCTCGCGCTCCCTGGCTGCCGCCAAAAATCAGCAGCGTTGGCGGATGGTTACTATCGACCGACGGCACGTTGAAGAACTCCGCCCGCACCGGCACGCCCACTACCTGAGCGTTGCGAAAATATTTTTCTGTCTGCTCAAAATGCACCGCCGCGGCCGACACGCGATGGCCGACTATCTTGTTGGCAAATCCGGGAACATAGTTTGGCTCAAAGGCCAGCGTGGGAATGTGCATCAGGATCGCAGCCGCCATCGCCGGCCCGGAAGCGTATCCGCCCACGCCCACCACCACGTCAGGATTGAAGATTTTGATGATCTTCCGCGCGTCCACAACAGCCCGGGGCAGGTCAAACAAGGTTCGCATCCGCGTGATAAGGCTCACATTTTTGAGCGCGCCCACCTTGACACGCATCAGTCCAAACCCAGCCTGCGGGACTAGGCGGTTTTCCATACCTCGGGCCGTTCCCACAAACAGGACTTCAGCATTGTGACGGGCTTTCAACTCGCGGGCAATCGCCAGCGCCGGGATCACGTGTCCGCCGGTGCCGCCGCCTGCTATCAGAACGCGCATGCTTGTGGTCGCCTCTCGCCTGAATGTAGCAGATCAAAATTCCGTGGCCAAATACTCCACTGGACTTGCGCAAAGCAGGGATAGAATTGGCAGCAGCAGGCGAGGATACCCGACCAATGAAACAAGTTCCTGTCTCCAAATTCACAGCGAACTGTTCCGCCTTTATTAAGCAGGTCCAAAAAACGAAACGATCCATCCAGATTACTCGCCGGGGGAAGGTGATTGCGGAAATCAGACCTATGCCTTCAGGAAACGCGCATATTGGTTAGTGAAATGAAAGGAACGGTTGAGATCGTTGGTGATGATCGTCTCGCCAGTCTTCGATCTGGAAGATATTGAAGCGCTTAACGATTAAAGCGTCAGAATTGTCATTCCCACCCCCTAGGTTACTCCAGTACCCAAATTCTTATTTTCAGAACAGAAACCAAAATTCCTGCCGCAACCCAGCGCTTATGCTATGTTTTCTATAGAAACCACAATCCCCGTTGCTGCAAGGACCAGTTGAGATCGGGTAGTTGGGTGAATGCGCGCCATGATTTTTAAAGCTGCTGAAGATTTCAAAAAGCGCACGTTAAGCGCTTTGCCGTCACTGCTGGAGAAGGTGGCGTATATCTGTTCGCTGCAGACCGGCAGCGGCGGGTATATGCATTGGGGTTTTACCCGGGCTTATGGCAATCGTCCCACGCAGGACGCCATTTACGCCGCGCATATGGAAACGGCCCTGGCTTTAAGCCACACGCCGGTGCGGGAAATTTTCCAGGAATATCAGGAAGCCGTGGCTCGCTCCGGGACCGTGGCAGACATCCTCAACCCGGACTCATTCATCCTGAAGGCGCCGCTCAACGGCGACGCAATTCTTTCTGCTCACTTAAATCTTCTTCAGGCTTCTGTTGTGGCTCTCGCTCGTCAGGAGCGTACGACTCACCAAGTCGCATAGCCACGCCCACCACCTGGCCCACCACTTCAGCATCCTGCGGATGTTTGAGTATTCGCGCCGGCACCGGCGAAAGCGGGTGGGATTGCAGAATGATTTCTCCGCGGCGCACTGAGCACCAGCAGCACACGTGGCCTTCACGGGTTTCCACAAAATAAATCGGGCGCTCCAGCTCAGACCGCCATTTCTTTTCTTCCACGCGGCTGCGGTTTTCATCCACTTGCACAAATGAACCTGGCAGCAGCAGCGGATACATGGTCAGGTCTTCCGTCCCGACGTAAGCATAGATGTATTTCTTCTTGGATAGCTCCTGCAGATACTGCATTGGAACCGTACCCCAGCTTTCGATCATCCGGCCCAGGTCGGTGGACTGCTTGACGTCAAATCCGGGATCGAGCTTTGTGGGAATATGTACATTGCCGCGTCCCTCCGCCATTTCTATGCGATGGGTTTTTCCGGGACTGCAAATGGCATAATCGGCGGCGGTAAAACTAAGGTCCACTCCATACAGCCTGAGCAACTCAGTGAAATCGGAGCGATAAATTACGGAAAGAACATAGAGGCGGTAAATGCTGGGAATCACGCCTTTAGTTTCAATATCGGACAGGCGGCTGGGATTGATGACAAATTCTTCAATCCCTCTGGATTCAGCCAAAGAGGTGCTGGAGAGCTCCACGTCCCGCAGGGTGAGACCCATGTGCTCGCGCAAATCGCGTAACTTCTTGCCGGCTGACAACACTGTTCTACGCCCCTCGGCCGCTCAACCCTGTTCCGCTATCCCACGGACTTAAAATCGTCCCCAACCGGAACAAGAAGATTCTAATCATTCACGCCGGAAGATTATATAAGCTAGTGGCAACTTTAAGCTGCCATTAGTTTAACTCTAAGGCTGCTGCCTTGCCTAAACAAACCTTCAGCTCCTTGAGGAAAGGACGAAAGTACCATCTATCAAGTTCCATTCGCAGCTTTCCAAAGTGCCAGTGCGTAACCAGCCTCAAATGATTGCCTGTTTTTGACCAGCCGGTCAGTTTCGGAAAGGGCCCATCATGGCTTCAACTTCCGTCTTCTCGGCTGCCGTGGGCGGAAGCAGCGGCAGCCTGGGCAAGCCTCCATAATAGCCATTCAGGTCCATAGCGTATTTAATGGCCGGAATACCCAACTCCGATACTACCCGTTTGGTAGCCGGAGCCAGGGCCGCCTGTTTTGATCGGGCCAGATCCAGGTCGTTATCCCTGAAAGCCGCATGGATTTCAAAGCAGATGGTCGGCGCGGGCGCGGCAAATCCCAGCACGCCGCCGCTGGCGCCCGCCAGCAGTGAATCCAGCAAGGTGTGGGCAGCGCCCACCAGCACCTGAAATCCCACTTCCTTGCTGCGGGTCTTGATCCTGGGCCGGGCAGATACGGCAACATCAGAGCCACCATTCAACTGGCTCACGCTCACCATCTGGCCGCCATTTCCGTCCCCACCCGGGGCAGCCAGCATACGCGCAGTTACTGCCTGCTGGATTTCCGTGACGGTGGCGCTGCGCTTGATGTGGCGCGTAGCGTTCACCATGGCGGCTACTTTCTCCACGTTGCCGCTGGATTCCTTAATCCCGATAATGTTCGGATGCTCCGCCAGCGCCGTAATCACCTCCAGCGGCAGGTCATAAGCCGTAAACGGCGGCACCGTATAAAGCAGAACCGGCAGCGGCGACCTGTCCGCCACCGTGCGGAAGAATGCCAGCATTGCATCCGGCTTCATCTGTGGGCGGTAAAAATGCGGCGTGCGCACCAGCGCCACGTCATAATTCAGCCTGGCTGCCAGCTCAGTCAGGCGCAGCGTTTCAATCACTGACTCAGCGCCCGTGCCGGCGATCAGCACCTTTTCCGGCGAAGCGACTTCGGCGGTTACCCGCAATACCTCCCGCCGCTCGTCGTCGCTCAGCATCACGGCTTCACCCGTGGATCCCAGCACAACCATGCCGGCGATCGGGGTCCGCGAATAGCGGTCAATATTATGTTCAATCTTTTTGTAATACACCGCGCCGTCTGGATAGAACGGCGTTGTCACGGCGGGGAAAATGCCTTGCAAAAGCATAGGTTCATTCTAAATCCAAAGAATTGAACTACAAAAGGACACGAACGAGCACAAAGGGTCTTTAAATCTCGAGGTGGAGTGAGAGATCGCTATTCACTTCCAAAATTGCTGGGAGCACATTTGTCGCTTCCAGTTTATTTGGATCGATAGAATCTTCTTAAGGTATTAACGCATTTTTCATGTCCGGCCAAGCTTTGTTGAAGCTCTGCTGACTCATCTCATTTGCAAGACTTCCTTTGGTGTTCCTTGGTGTTGTTTGTGGTTAAACCAAAGAAGGTTAAAAGCGAAAAGCCCTGCGCTCATGCACAGGGCTTTTCGTTCATAAAGAAAAACTAAATGGCGCTGGCCAGCGGAATGGAGCTTTGCGCTTGCAGATCGCCCAGCCGGCGTACGTTTTCCCGCAAATTCTGGTACGTTGGCACCAGCATTGCCGGAGTGAACTGCAATGACGGCATGGCATATTCCAGCGAAAGCTTGAACATGGCCAGCAGGCACTGCAGGCGTATCTGCGCCGCCAGATCCATTACCTGCGCGGCCGTTGAAGCCACTTCAGGCAGCGGACTCAGGCGCGCCGTTTCACTGGCATGCAAAACCGTGGAGGCGTTGGATGCGATCCGGGCCACGTAACGCACCGTAACGCGAATACGATGGCGTTTGATGCCAACAAATTTTGAGCGCGGGAGCTTTCGTTTCAGGAAAAGCTCGTCGTCACGGTCCAGCAGCGTGTGAAACGCGTTTAGATCTACCGGGCGCAGCGATTGCACCGCCTGTTTTCTGCGGCTGCGTACTGCCATGTAAAACAACACGACAGCGCACAACGCAAGCGCAATTACGATTACGGTTATCATCTATTGATTAGCTCCATTACTGCCTGATTCCATTGCTCCAACTGGGCCTGCTTGGGCATCTCAACCGAGGCTGCAGCGCGCTCTGGCGCCAGTAGATAGCCGAGCCAAATGAAGAGACTGCAAACCAATGCGGCAATCCTCATGACATTCAATAGCTCCGCACCATGAAGACCGACCAAGTGGTGCAAAGTTACAGCCATCAGCTCAAGCGTGGCAAAAAATCCCAAACCCAGGGCGATACCAAACTCTGCCTGCTTCCAATGCAGCCCAAACGCGGCGGAACAGATAAACAAAATCATCAGAAGGCCCACTTCGATTATGCGCGTTGCCTGTTCCACTGCCAGGATTGCTTTTGCAAGGCTGCTGGTATGGCTGGGTGACTGAAAAAATACGATTAGGCCAGCGATTAGCAGAACTCCAAAGGCAATTTTAAACGTCACAGTTGCCAGTCGAAGCAAAGCACCGTGAACGGTAAAAAGATGCCGGAAAATTTCATATACAATCAACAAGCCAAGAGCGATTCCTAATGCTTCGCCAAGCCAATAGGCGTAAAAGTAGGCGTTAGGGCTTTTCTGCAATGAGTAGCCTACGACCCCCACAACAAAGCTTAATCCGACATATGCAGAAAAAAACGGAAATCGACGCCATGATCCTTTAGCGAACAGGGCAAAACTGAGCAACCCTTGCAAAGTCAGGCCTGCAAGTCCTAGATCTCGAATTAGATGCGTCAGCGTCATTTCCTTTTCACGAGAATACTGCTCTCGCGCTCAGGAAACAACCGTTTTCTGCCCGTGTCAGGCCTAAATTAGATTACTTGTGTCATGCTTGGTGGGATAGGCGGCATTGGAAGTGGGGTGTCTGGCTGCGTTGTTTTGATAGCCATGGCACTTCCTGTCAAACATAAGATTCCCAAAGCAGCCACTTGCACGATTTGTTTCAACATTTTAGAAGATCTCCTTAATAAATTGAGTTCTGATTTTCATGAATCTTTGCTATCAACAACAAAGCATTGGGGTTATTTGGGAATTTCCGGATTCGGAAAAGCTTTTTCCCGAAATGGGAAATTGGAGGGGAGGAGCATCTCTGCTGATAATTAGAGGCCGGTTCCTGGGAAAGAATAGCCTTACCGACGGCCAATATGAAAAATAGGCCACCGGTATCTTTACCGCGTCTTTCCTACTGTTGTTAAAAGAGAAGAGCTGGGTTCAACAGGATGAGAGGTCCTTCGACTTGCGCCTTCTTACCCTTGGTTTCGATTTGGACAGAAACAATCGGCATCCGGAATCGAATACGTTTCAAATACATTTTTTGGTTTTCGTAACGCTTCTGCGGGCGCGCAGCTAAAACCATTTCGAAATTTCTGGACGAAATTTATTCCGGAAACAGGAACGAGTGGTTGAAAATCTAAGAAAAGGCTCACCCGGCACAGTCCCGGTTTAAACAACCTGGCGAATCCCACTGCCCCACATCAAAGTTCGCGTCCTGGAGGTCCGTAGGCGTGCCGCGTTTTCTCTGCGGCACGTCAGAGATGACGTGCGAAAGAGGCGGTCTACTACCCTGCGAACATCTACCCTACGAACATCCACTGAGCAAAAAACGCGGTAGTGGCTCATTTTGATTTTCCACAGGGAAATCGGGTTATAACGTGAACGGGCGCACCCGTGTATCAGCACGGATGCAGCCCTAACCAAATCGCCTACTGTGGAGGCAACATGGCTGCACCCGATGTTACCGAAAAGACGGAGATATACGAAACCCTATCCAGTTTGAACATGGCGTTTGCTGGAATCGTCCAGCACCTTCAAACCCTGCATAAAACCGGACTGTTCAAATCGAAAGCTGCAAAGCTGTTCCCCAGCTTCGCGCAAGAGCTACAGGCCGAGTTCAATCAAGAATTTCTCGATACTCTGCACCAGCTTGAGCTTGATGATTGGGGACGTTACGGCAGAGTCCGCGAGAAATGGGAAAAGTATCTGAGAGGGCCGGAACCAAAACGGAAAGAGACTCAGAGA
>JBARNL010000691.1:0-1736 GCA_049802955.1 Candidatus Angelobacter sp. | reverse complement strand
AAAGTAAGTTCATCACGTTGGCGCAGGCCACCAGCAGAAGAAAGCCTACCGCGCCCAGCAAAATCAGTAGCGATGGACGGACCGTGCTGGTCAGCGCTTCCTGCAGCGGCTGTACGGAGGCGCCGACAAGATCGACCTGGTCGCCATACTGTCTTTTGATCGCGCCGGCGATCGCGGAAAGATCTTCCCTGGCCTGCTCCAGCGTGATGCCATCGCGCAGGCGTGCAATCGCTTCCCAATTATGCGCTGTGCGGGCAGGCAGGAAGGGGGCAAGCTCTCTCGGCATCCAGACGTCGGCATCATCGGGAAAGCGGAAGCCGGGAGGAAGCACACCGATGACTGAAGCGGACCTGTTTTCCGCGCGCAATCTCACTGAAGAAAGGTCATCCGCGGAATTTAGATATTGCTTCCAATAGCTGTAGCTCACCAGCGCCACTGCGCCCGCGCCGGCCCTTTGATCTTCCGGAGCAAATCCCCTTCCTCGAATGGGAGATATCCGCATGATGGGGAAAAAATCCCTCGATACTGATGCAACCACCAGACGCTTCGGCTCAGAACCTCCTGAGACCGATGCCTCGCCTGAACTGTATTCCGCAAGTCCCTGCAACGAACGGTTCTGTGCTCGAAAATCCTGGAAGTTGAGATCGGCCAGATTCATGTCGTGGCCTTTACTGCTTTTTTCTGAGACCTTCACAAGATGATCAGGCCGATCATACGGAAGGGGGCGCAGCAGCACGCCGTAAACAACGCTGAAGATGGCCGTAGTGGCGCTGATGCCCAATGCCAGCGTGAAAATTGCTATCAGGCTGAACCCGGGATTGCGCCACAACATACGCATGCCATAACGCAAATCCTGGGCCAAAGTGCTGATCCAGTCTGTTCCCCACATGTTCCGAGTCACTTCTTTGATCAGGCTTTCATTGCCCATTTCCCGGCGTGCAGCGTAGCGGGCTTCGTCTGGCGTTTCGCCGCGCTCTATCAGGTCTTGTTCAGCCATGCGCAAGTGGCTGCCGATTTCTTCGTCCAGCTCCTGCTCGCGTTTTTGCTTGTCATGGATGCTCATGCTTTGCCCTCACCCGCCGCGGGATTCAAAATGCCGGCCATCGCTTCTATCACCTGCTTCCAGCGTGAGCGTTCCGTCGCGAGCTGCTTTTTCCCCTGCGCGGTCAAACGATACTCTTTCACCCGCTGACGGTTTTCCGAAACCTTCCACTCTGAATCGATCCATCCCTGCTTTTGCAGCCGGTGCAGCGCGGGATAGAGAGAGCCGGTATCCACCTGAAAGACCTCGCCAGACTGGCTGCGGATGGCCTGGCTGATGCCGTACCCGTGCTGCGGCCCCCAGCGCAATGTCTGCAAGATCAGCATGTCCAGCGTTCCCTGTAAGAGTTCAATTCGATTTTGATAGCGCTGCTTCCTCGGCATGTAGATAGCCTACACCCGTGGCAGTAGGCTGTCTACAGCCACAACCCCCGGCGACATTTGGCGCTACGGCGCTCCTGAATTATCTGCATCTAAAAAAAGTTATCCGGTTCACCTCCATGGCCACATTCACCAGCGGCGGCAAATCGATTCGCATTGACCACTATCCCCCGAATCAGGCCGGCAATAGTCCGGCAGTGATTCTGATCCACGGCTCCGGCGGGCCGGTGCATGGCCTTGATCCCTTTGCCAGCCAGGCCGCGCAGTTCGGTGTACACGTGTTTGTGCTGCACTATTTTGAGCGCACCGGACAT
>JBARNL010000690.1:0-2639 GCA_049802955.1 Candidatus Angelobacter sp. | reverse complement strand
GCTTGTAGCCGCGCTATGGCCTGCTGGTCTCCCATGGCTGCCGCTTTTACGGTGATGATTATTTCCTGGCGCACGCTGGGCCAGTCATTTTTTGCCGTACCCCCGGCCGCAACCGTGCCCGCTACTCCATCTGCAACCGGCACGTCATAAAGGTTTGCCGCATCTTGCGCCGACATCATGTGCGCCGTCGATGCCCACGCCTGAATGGCCTTGGCCATTTGCTGCTGGCTCGGCTGCTGTCCGCGCAGGCCGCTGTCACCTTTGGGATTCACCACAAAAAGATGTGTGGCCCAATCGCCGCTATCGAAGGCAGTATTGTCTTCGCTCAGGCATTGCAGCGCGCGGGCCAGCGCGTCAGGATTGCGCGTGAGCTCCACCGAACTCGCGTCGGCCAGGTAGCGGCGCGTGCGCCACAGCATGGCCATCGATGGTCCCAACAATGCATTCAGGAAAATCCAGAGTGTAAGCCTGATCACCATGTTGGTGAACATGAGCGGGAACATCACTAAGCGATAAGCTTTCTTGACCAGGCCGGGATTGCCCTTCTTAAAATATTGGTCCATGTCCGGCGTGTCGCCGTCGAGTGAAGTTGCGAGTGATTCAGCGATCTCCGCTGCGTCTGCCGCGCGTTTTTCCGGCGTGCCGCCGCCGAGCATGTAACGCGCCACGCGCCACAAGCGGCTGCGCGATTCTTTGCGAAACGGCGCATTAATAATGTTTACCAACAGGCCGCAGGTTTCAAAAACGCTGGTTACGGTGAATGCGATTCCCAGATCACCATTGCCAATTGAGCCAACCAGGTGCGCCAGGATGGCCTGCATCTGGTCGCGATCAAGATCGTCAAGCAGGCGGCGTGAAATAACGATATGCGCATCATGGGCAGAACTTCCTACGGCAGCGGCGTTCGCTCCAATGGAATCCACCAGCATGATCTTTGGCGCGGGTAGTCCGGCGGCAATGGCCATTTCCTGTGCCACGTCCGCAAGCTGAAGCTCTTTCAGGTCAGCCTGATTGGGCTCGCGGGCATTCATGCTGGCCAGCGTGCCGCCCACGCCGCCATGCCGAAACAGCGCCAGCATGGCAAACCACAGTCCAAAGGCGACGGCCATCCCTGGCAGCAGCACTAATATAAGACCGGCCGTCAGTTCGCCCGGATCAAGCGTGCCTTTCTGGTTGATAACGTAGTCCGCCACGCGCAGGCCCAGCTTGGCCAGATCATTGGCTTGCCGCAAAAGCTCTGGCTGCGGTAAGAAGTGATTGACGGCCTCTAAGACCGCCATGCCGATCGTATACAGCAGCGGCGTAAGCACCAGGGTGAGCGGGATTCCCATGATGAAAGCGGCAAAGGTACACAGCGCGGACATGCGCCATGTGGCGCGACGATTGCGCTTTTGCGCGGCGAAAAACGTTTCCGGATTGGCCGGGCCAAAATTCCGTGCGGGCTTTGTAGCTTCCATGGGGTCCATGAGGGCTTGAGATTAGCACTGCGCCACAGCCGGAGCAACTATCGGTAGTGTCTTATTAGCGTGTTGCTGCCAAACAGCAAGCGCTTGTTTTTCTGTTCCGTCTTTCGTATCTTGAGAGCATGGCATCCAACAAAAACCAACTTGCCACACTCAAGAGATTGCTGGCTGAAACTGACCTGATTCTTTCCACGACTCCCCTGCCTGAAAATCGTACCTCACGATGCCAGGAATTACTGAGTACAGCAATGGCCCTCACAGATGATCTAATCCAGCAAGCAAAGACTCCCGCAGTGGTGCTGGGCCGCAAGGGTGGCACCGTAACAGCCAAGCGCGGCAGTGACTATTTCCGCAAGTTGGCTGCAAAGCGCAAGACCTTCGGTGGCGGCAGACCTCCCAAAGAAACCGAATAACCCTCGCTCTGAAAAATGTAAAATGGGGTGTCCTGAAAATGAAACGCCCGGCACGATGGCCGGGGCATTTCGGTGAGACCTAGACACCCTCATCGTATCCCTTCATCGTGCCCGATGCAAGGGAGAGATGCCAAACAAATCCTCTCAAATATTTCTTCCGCCAATGTCGCATGATCTCCTTGAGTACGTGGAACTCTGCGAGGAATCGGCACATCGCAATTTAAGTGATTCATTCCGGCGCGGATCACTGGATGTAGGCAAGGCAACTACGATACTCGCTACATTTGTTGTCTCAGTCGTTGATGGCCAAATTGCGAATTATTCTCGGTTACACAATTATGATCCCCACTGGACGAATGAAATCGTCCAGTCTGCCATTCGTAGCGCCGAGGGCCTGATTGGCAGTATCTCCGATAGATACGAACAATTCATAACGCCTAAGCTAGAGCGCATCATCAGTGAACATCTGAAGGCCAAAGCACAGAAGCAAAAGACCCCAGCGATTCCCTCAAAAATCACCCGCACAAAACTTCGCGATTCATACTTTGCAAATTTTCCAGATGAAACAATCAAAATTCTCGATGTGTGCTGGGCTGTAAGCCAGCATTACCGGGAATGGAAACGCTGGCTAAAGAATGAACTGAGAGATGGTTCCACGCCCGACCTCGCCTTCCGCAAAATTCTTACCAGCGGCAAGAGGCCGCTAGAGTTCAATAAAAAGCCGCGTCCTCCCAAATGGCAATAGAATCCCCCTACATTCCCC
>JBARNL010000689.1:0-2989 GCA_049802955.1 Candidatus Angelobacter sp. | reverse complement strand
AGATTCCTCCGCGTCTCTGCGCCTCCGCGGTGGATTTTTATCCTCGCGGAATTTCGGTTCTTGCAATCACTGCGGCACTCCATTGGGAAACAATTTCTGTAAAAACTCTTTGTCTGCGGCCATGGGCTTGAAGCGGTCAAAATCCACTTCTTCCTTCCATTGCTTGTCGAAATCTTTAGGATTGAGCGCCTTGGCCTTGGCAAATTCATCCAGTGATGCCGTCTTGTTGCCTGTGAAATAATCCAGGAACGCCAGCGTCATGTGCCCGCCCGCGCGATTGGGCGCATACTGGACGGCTTTTTGCGACGCGGCGCGCGCCTTCTGCATGTTGCCTGCATCCAGAGCCTTGAACGTCTGGTCGCCATAGTTGTAGGCCAGGTTCAAGTCGAGCAACCGCCGCAATTCCGTGAAGGGATCGGGATTGTCGTCCACGTTGATGTAAACATAGCGGTCGTTATTGATGTTGCGGCCACCCTGTTTCTTCACTACTAACATTGAGGCCGATTGCCGCCCCCTTGCGTCGCCGCCTGCCGAATCGCCGGCTTTGAGCGCGGCAAAAAGTTTCTCTGCCAGTTCGCCCTGCGTCGCCTCAAACGCTTTGCCCATTGATTCCGGTACTTGTGGCCCTACCAGAATATTGCCCTGTGCCGACCACGTTTTGCCCTGCCGGTCGCCAGCCCATTTTGGGGCATTTGGCCCGGTATAGGCCGCCACATTTCCTTTCGCGTCGACAATCGCTACCTGCCGTCCATCTTTGCCTTCAAATTTGTCGTCGGCCAGAATCTTCTTCAGGACTTCCGGCGCAGTCAGTCCCTGGCGCAACAGATCGAGCGCCTGCTGCCCATACACGACGTTGACATTTGCCTGCGTCGCCACCGCGCCCACATCCGCCATGGCCCACGGCACTACCGACCCAACGGAAAAATATCTTGAAGCCACGGCCACGCCCATCTCGCTCGTCTGTGGATCAATGGCAACAATGGAGAAGGTTGAAACCGTTGGCAGCGCTTGCGCAACGGCGGCTCCGCTGGTCATTACAAGTAAGATCAAGAGCAATAAATATTTTTTCATCGGTTCCCCTCTATAGTTCTGAAAGTGGGCCATAGACTTGCTTCTTCTGCTCTAGTCCCTCGCGATCTTTTGCGTCCTTCGCGGCAATGTCAAGTTTGTATCCCTAAAAAATACGCCAACACCACAATTGCCAGCACTCCGAATGACACCAGAGCATACCGGAAATCGCGCTCGCGCAAAAATTGCAGAAAAGCCACGACAATGCGCAATACCGGTGTCGCCAGCAGAACCAGCAGGCCCGCGGTGGTCACCTTGATGCCCCAGGGCACAGCAAATTGCAGCCCTAATCCCGCCACGATCAGCGCAAAAGCCGTGTACGCGCCGAATTTCAGCGTAAGAGACAGCACCCGATCGGCGGCAACATCCTGCCGGCTCATTGAAAGCCCCCCGTCAATAACTTGTAAATCATCTGTGCGGCCAGCCAGCCGGCAATGCACACCAGCAACATCAGAATGTAAAATGCCCGGATTTTAGGAGAGATCCGCGCACCCAGCAATGACCCCGCAAAAACTCCGGCTACCAGCGGCGCAGCAATATCCACCCGGACGTCGCCGTGTCCCCAGTAAACATAAGCGCTGGTGCCCGCCGTAACGCCGATCATAAAATTGCTGGTGGCCGCCGCCACGCGCAGCGGAACTTTCATGAACAGCAACATCACCGGTACCTTGATTGGCCCGCCGCCAATCCCCAGCAACCCGGAAAATCCGCCGGCGATGAGCGAAGCCGCGAGCCCCATGGGATAATTCTGCGGCGTGTAGTCGGGAATAACTTCCTCCCTCTTCTTGTTGCGTGAATCCCAGGCTTTCCTGATCATGGAGCCTGCGCTGTAAAGAAGGAAGCAGGCAAACAGCACTGCCAGCGTCCGACGATTGATGTGATGCGCCACCAGCGCTGCAATCAAAGCGCCTACGGTGGTAGCCATTTCCAGGGTCATGCCCAGGCGAACGTCGGTGACATGCCTTTCCACATACTGAGAAGAAGTTGCGGTGGAGGTAGCAATCACGCAAAGCAGTGTCACGCCAATAGCCTGGTGCATTGGCAAGCCAAAATAAATGGCCAGCAGCGGCGTAACGATAATGCCTCCGCCCACTCCGGCCAGTGCGCCAAAGCCGCCTGCGCAAAAGCCGATCGCCACCAGCAGCAGCATTGCAGCCGGCGTCATTGCGCTCTGTCTCGCAGCATCAGGATGTCATCACCTTCCGGTTCTTTTTCGGTTTCCGCCCTCAAGACCGACCATACGGAGCCCAGCACCACCACAACCGCAAGTAACATAAGCAAAGGAATGCGCTCTCCATCCAGCAGCCCTGCCAGGATCGCAACCAGTGGAATAATCAAACTGATGGTGGACAGATTGATAAGGCTGAAGATTTTTCAGCAGCCAATAATAAATAACAAAAGCCGCAGCCGATCCAAAAATCGTGAGAAACGCCATGGCGACTATCGCTCTCGTTGTCCATCTGGCATGACGATGCGCCTCCAGTGCCCACGTTCCCCAGAAAAGCACGACCGATCCCAGCAGCGACTGCAATCCGGTTGCGACGACAGAATCAACATTGCGCAGCCGCTGTTTTGCATAGACCACTGACCATGAAGTTAGCAGCATTGAAACCAGCACCGCCGCTCCACCGATAATTACCAAACGGTTGGTGCTCGGGTTTTTGTAAAAGATGACCAGAATCCCGCCGAAGGCCGTCACCATGGCATACACCGCCCGGCGCGGAACTTTGCGGTGCATCATCACGGGAGTGATGAGTGAAACCGCCAATGGCGAGGCGGAAAACAAAATTGCGCTCATTGAAGAAGTTACATACTGTTCCGCCCAGAACAGCAGAGCGTACGGCAATGCCATAATCGTGAGGGTGAGGATTAAGATGGCATTCCACTCGTTGGAATCCGCGGGCCAGGGCCGCCTCTGCGC
>JBARNL010000688.1:0-3062 GCA_049802955.1 Candidatus Angelobacter sp. | reverse complement strand
GCTTAAATAGGACTCTGAAAGGAGGCCAAAACATGAGTCCGAAAATGGAAGCGTTGGTTCAAATCCTTGCGGCAATGGCGATCATTTACTTCGGTCAGCAATTGCTCAGCCAAGGAAAACGAACATTGGGCATGTAATAAAGGGCTGGGGCACAGGTGTCGGGTGCCCCTTTCTTTTGTGAAGGAAAAACAGGAATGTGGGGCATCTCATTTCGCGCAACGCAGTGGAGCGCGCTAAAGAGGGTCGCGCTGTTTTAACGTCCCCCGGGCAGCAATGAATTTTACTTAGCCTATTTTTTCTTACGCCAAGCCCGCTTGGGTTCGGATTTC
This sequence comes from Candidatus Angelobacter sp., assembly GCA_049802955.1. Taxonomy (GTDB): domain Bacteria; phylum Acidobacteriota; class Terriglobia; order Terriglobales; family Acidobacteriaceae; genus Angelobacter. Next base: position 2,733 of record JBARNL010000688.1, on the reverse strand, counting down.
CTCTTGCCTGGCTTCCGCGGAACTTCACCCGCTTGCGGATAAAACAATTGCCAAACCTCCGCGCCAATCGAATTTGCGATGTCTTGCAGTCTCGCGAGGGTAGGCGCGTTTACTCCGCGCTCCACCAGACTAATAAGCAGCATTCAACTCCATCGCTCCGCTCCGCTGCGCGCGTGCCTGCGGCGCAAGGAAGAATCTGTTTTCTCAGCTTACCCAGCGCTTATCCCTCAGCTCGCAAGCTCACCTCGGGAGCGCACTGGCTAGCTTCGCGCTTGCGCCTGCGGCGCTGAACATAGGGACTGGGTAATTCTTTCGTCGCCCTTAGAGCAGGCCGCCGGGTCCTCAGTAGTAATTCTGAAAATGAAAGCTAAGCGTCTTTTCGGAACTCTCCCATTAGTTTCGTGATAATGTCACAATAAATTTGTCAACCGTTGGACCGCCAGGTCCAATGAACATTCGCCGCACAGGCAAACAGGAGAAGAAGAATGTGGGCCGATCTGGCAGCAATATTTGAAAAATTAGATAGGAGCAATGAAAGATGGTCACTTGTCTTCGTTCCATTGCAGCGATCACGATTTTCATCGGATTACTTCTTGCCGGACTGACGTCCAGACAAACCACTACAGATGCCGCGGCGCTCATGAGCGCGGCACAAAGTCCTTCTCCCACGCCCGTGCCATGTCCCGCAAGCCAAAGCTGGATCACTTCAACCACTCCGCCGCAGGAAATCGGCAGCCCCAACCCGCCGCCGGTGGCCCAGGAAACCAATTGCCAGTTCTACCAATTTTCATGGCAATGGTTCTTGTCATTGGTGCAGCCTTCAACCAGCAGTCCGGGCAACCGCGTATTTGAAACCTTGAACGTCTTTCAGCCTGACGTGAATAACCAGTGCAAGAACCTCAAATCCACGGGCAAGGCAGCCGCAGCGAAAGCGTTGTTTGTGCGGCTCCGCAAGCCCACGCTGGCCACTATCCAGCCGGTCACGCCCGGCGAACTGAAGCAAGCCACCGGGCAGCCCCTCTATGACCAGAACGGCAACATTATTTTCTATAACGTTTTTTACAACCCTACGGAGTGTCAGGCGACATCCGCCGGCTTTAAGCCCAACACGGTGGAAATAAAAATTTCATGGAAGAAGCTCACCGCGCCGGACCCCACTTACTACACCATGGAAGCCAACGTCGAAGGCCAGCAGTTGCTTCTTGGACTTGTGGGCTTCCATCTGGTAATTAATACGGCGCTGCATCCGGAGTTTGTGTGGGCCACGTGGGAACACGTCGGCAATGATCCCGATTGCACCAATCCGCAACCCGTGCCGGCTTCTGGGTGGTCCTTTATCAGCAAAACATGCTCCACATGTGCCACTAGTTGCGGTTCGTCCTGCAATCTGCTGACATGCGCGCCCGCTGCGTGCAAGGTTAACGCCATACCACCAAAAGTTAAAAATCCGCCGCTCACCGGCCCAGCCAACCAGATTTGCCGCGTGTTCTCTGACGGCACAGATCCTGGTCCAATGACGAACGGAAACAACAATGACACCAACCGTTTCAACATTGACACATTGAACCAGCAGATCCCGCAGGGATATCTGGCGCAACTGCCTAACGGCAATCCCATGAAAATCTGGCAGAACTACTTTATGATCGGCGGCCTTTGGACCAATGGCGGCGTGCCCTCCACGGGAACCGATGTGCAGCGTGGTTCACTGGAGCTTGCCAACACCACTATGGAAACGTTCTTCCAGCAAAGTCCAAACAACTGCTTTACCTGTCACGAGTATGTAGTGCCTCCGCCAGCGAGCAATCACCCGCTGCAGGTCAGTCACATTGCGTGCGCCCTGTTTCCCACAAGCATGACCGGTTGCCCATCGAAATTGCTTGTCCAGATGAAAAAACCGGCAGTAATCCGAAAACCAGCGCGTAAGAAATAACCAGCAAAGAAATGCGCCGGCAGAACATCGCTGGCGCGTTTCTTTAACAATAAAATTGATGAACTGCAACTCAGGGTCAGGATAAAACTGGAAATTTGCGGTTAGCTTTGTTAAGCATTTTCAGTGTGCAACGGTAACGGTTTTCCCACGCAGCTCTGTGGTGAATCGGCGGGGCTGCCATGGCTCGGATGCAGGAACTGCGTGCGTTCTTCTTCCAGCCGCAAGAGTTCAAGATGGACTCGGACCTGGTCCCAGCCCAGCGCGCTGCCGATCTTTGTGGCGGCTTCACGGCTGCACTCTTCTGACCAGCATGCTCCCAGCGCGACGGGCACGCGACGCAGAAGGATGTCGCCCAGCGTTACGGCTGATTCATGCGCCACGGCTTCCACGGCTTCAGCAACCAGATGGCAGCTATGCTGGCAGAGCGGTTCGCGCAGGCGCTCGTCCAGTGAGGCGGCATGCGCAATGGCCAGCGCGTGGCGGCCATGCCATTCCGCAATCGCTTGCGCGCAGCCTTCAGGAATCTTGGCCTTGCACGCAACCAGGCGCGCCCACTGCCGCACGGTGGATTGAACGTCCTCTTCACCGGCAGGCGATGCAAAGACGTTCACCGGTTCCGGGATGTCAACGCCGAGTTTGCGCACAACGTCGCGCGCAAGGCTGGCCGCCGTGGTCAGCTTGCCGCCGATGACAGAAATTAAACCCGCAGCGTCTTCATCGGCGTGGTCGTGCAGAAGATGTTTGCGCGTCACCGCCGATGGCACTTTACCCGGCGCAAACGGCAACGGACGGATTCCGGCAAA
>JBARNL010000687.1:0-3411 GCA_049802955.1 Candidatus Angelobacter sp. | reverse complement strand
TAGCGGAACAGGTCAATTGGCTATTTCTGGACATGAATTCGTACTTTGCATCTGTGGAGCAGCAGGTCCAGCCCCGCCTGCGCGGAAAGCCTACGGCGGTTGTAACGGTGGATGCGGATTCAACGGTCTGCATTGCCGCCAGCTACGAAGCAAAGGCATTTGGCGTGAGTACCGGAACTGCTCTGGGCGAAGCGCGGAAGAAGTGTCCTAACCTGAATGTGGTGGTGGCCCGGCATGAGATTTACGTTGAATATCACGAAAAAATCAAAGCCGCAGTTGAGCAAAACTGCTTGCACGTTTCAAAAATCATTTCCATTGATGAGATGGAATGCCGGTTGCGTGGACGCGACAGGCAAATATCGAATGCCCAGGAACTGGCCCGCCAGGTGAAACAAGCGATTCGGTCCGTTGGCGAGACCCTGCAGTGTTCCGTTGGCCTGGCGCCTAACCGTTTTCTGGCCAAGGTGGCTTCAAACATGAAGAAACCGGATGGCCTGATAACGCTTACCGAAGGCCAACTTCCGCAGATTTTGTTTTCATTAAAACCACGCGACCTGCCTGGAATCGGCCACAACATGGAACAGCGCCTGCTCAAAGAGGGCATTGCAACCATGGAGCAGCTCTGGCAGCTTGATATTTACCGCATGACTCAGCTTTGGGGCGGAGTACTGGGCACGCGCTTCTGGCTAAAGCTGCGTGGAATCGACTTTGATGAACGAGAATCACACACGAGCAGCATTAGCCACCAGCATGTCCTGCCGCCTGAGTTGCGCACGCGAGAACAGGCGTGCGCCGTCGGCAAGAAGCTGCTGCACAAAGCCGCAGTGCGCTTGCGCCAGGCCAAACTCTGGACAAGCGCTATGGCCATCTTCGTTCTGTTTTCCAAGAGCCAATCCCAAGAGGATAATCCCAGCGGTTATTGGCTCCACTATGACCGTCCGGTGTGGGAAGCCAGCCTGCGCTTCCCTTCCTGCCAGGACACTATGACATTGGTGAACGTTTTTCAGGAAGCATGGAAAGACTGCCCGAAATTCAGGCCGGTGATGGTCAGTGTGGCGCTGATGGACCTGATTCCGGAAAACATGCGAAACATGACGCTGTTTGACGAAATGTATGGAGCAGGAAAGTTTGATCGGCTGGCTGAGGTGATGGATAGCGTCAACGCAAAATATGGCTCGACAACTTTGTATCTGGGCGGGATTCACAAGGTACGCGAGGCAGCGCCGCCCAGAATCGCTTTTAAGAGCATTCCGGATATGAACTTAAAATAACGGAGAGCGGCGCACAAATTCAGGTATCGCGATTCGGCGGCCAGATCGATCTTCTGCTCCGAACAGGTACCGCGCAACGCAGAGGCTAAAACATTCCGCCGGTATTTACCGTCAGGGCGCTCAAGGCAAGCTCCAGCTTGGTAATTGCCTCATTTAATTCCGGATGTATTGCTCCGAACTTTTCATTCAGTGTCTTCAACAGCTGATGAGCGCCTGCGATGTGCTGTATCGGTTCAGAAAGCGGCTGTTCGCCAGCCTTTGATTGATCGCTTTTCGGTTCCATTGCAAATACCTCCTTAACCAACGAGCCTGTGCCGGATGAATATGGATGTCGCAACTATTATCCCATGTGCCCAGCCTCGTTCGCCGCGACCAGCGACAAAGCGATCCTGGGTAGTGGCCCAGTTTGTATTTAATGGTGCAGCGTAGTGGGTAAAATTGATTTCACTACCCCAAGGATTCATGCTTTGTTGCCGACTGTCGCCAGCGCATATCCTTTCCAGATATGGATGGTTGCGTAGCTGCGATATGGACTCCATCGGCTGAAAACCTGCTCTAAAGCGGCGTGCGCAATCATAGTTCCGCCGTTGCTTAAAGCTTTGCGCAAAACCAGGTCGCCTTCCGGCCAATAGTCGTGATTGGCGGCGGTTCGCATGAGAATGTATCCGGCTGTCCACTTCCCTATTCCTTTCAGCGCCAGTAAACGGCCTTTGATATTTTCTTGGGCCAGACATTCATCGCCATGTTCCGCAAAGAACGCAGCCAGAGTTTTCACCGTTTCCATTCGACTGCCGGGAACTCCCAGAGCGCCAAGATTCGATCGCACTATTTGTTCCGCGGTAGGAAAAAGCCAGGACGATTCATCCAAACGGGTTCCAGCAGCGCGCACCAGTCGGCCCATCAGCGTTGTTGCAGCCGGAACAGAAACCTGCTGGCCCAGAATCGCGCGCATGGCGATTTCCAAAGCTGACCATCCACCGGGAACCCGCAATCCAGCCTGTCTTTTGACAAAGCCGCCGAGCCAGCGGTCGCGAGATAGAAATGCTTCGATCGGCATCGTGCTCACATCCGGTTTGAATATCTGCTTTGCGCGGCTTTCCACCAGGCTCCGCACGCTGGCTTCTCCGGAATATACGGCTTGCAGCGTCGCGGTCGCGAAGTCGTAAGTCACGGAAACCGTCTGCGCCGCGGCACTTTCACTTATTGTCCGCGTGTAAGCCGACTCTGTGACTATTTCCACGCCGGGAGTAGCACGCAATCGCAAGAATGCAAGCAGAGATTCCCAGTCAAAAGGCTGTTGGACTGGAACAGCGAAGCTGTGCAGCAAAGGCATGCATATATTTTTATATGTTCGTGACCAGAATTTCGCACGAAATCCTGGCGTGAATCGCGCACACAGATGACCGCTCATGAAATCAGCGTCTTAACTTTTAGGGACCGGCTCGCTATAGGCCCATGATGGCTCCCCTTAGTCAGAATACATTCTGACAGCTTGCCTTATATGGCATCTGGTTCAATCCAACAATTTGATCGTGGCTATTTACTCCCCTAACCGCGTTGAAAGATGTATTGGGCTGATTGATGGTCCGAAACTTTCCGTTTGCAAAAGAAAACCCATTAGAAATGCTAGACGGCGGGGTGTAAGTTCCCACGATGTCACCATCGCCGCTGATCTTAAAGACCTGAGTCTCCTCGGCTCCGGGAAAGTCGATTGAACTGAAATGCCCGTTCTTGACCATGAACCCATGATGGCTGAACTTGATTTCGTAACTGCCGACAATGACGCCGCTGTTGTTGATGCTCATTGCGACTGTCGTTCCCGGATCGGCTCCGGGAAAGCTGAATGTAATAAACTTTCCCTTGTGGCGCAGAAAGGATGTGACAAATCCCATGTTCGTTTCGTCTACAAAAATACCCACCATGTCGCCAAAATCATTGATGCCCTCAATCACTGTATCCGATTTACCCGGAACATCAATCGTTTGAAAACCGCCGGAATGCACCAAGAACCCATGCAGATGGTCGGACCTGTCTGTGTACTGGCCAACTATTTGTGCATGGTTATTGATATCGTGGGCGGCGGTCAGCAACGACCCGGGAAATTTAAACGTAGTAAATTTTCCGTTGAATAACAAGAAAC
>JBARNL010000686.1:0-8690 GCA_049802955.1 Candidatus Angelobacter sp. | reverse complement strand
CACCAAAGCTCGCCTTCGGGATTCGGGATAGCATCTCGAGGGGAATGGGACTTGGTGCGGGGTGACAGGTTCGAAGAATGATGGGCGGGCGCCCCACCTTTCCGCTTTTTCTTTGAACTCACAACAGCGTGGGCGCCCCACTCTTCGCGCCCTTGCGAAGGGTGGGATTCCACGCTGTAAGCTGCCCATATCCCGGTAAATCTTGATTGCTCTAGTTACTTCTTGCAACTATCGCTCACCATCTTCACGGCGGTAGCCGTCAGGTGGCCGTGCTCTGTGGCTTTCTTATCCATGCCATGCTCTTTGGCTTCGTCCTTGGCGTCTTCTTTCATGCCGTGCATAGCGGCATTGGAAACCACTCCTGTCACCGTTACCGTGTGGCCAACGTGCGGCGCCAGGTCGACACTGTCACTCTTCACTTCCCAGGTGCCGCCTTTGCGGGTGGTGAGGTTGTATTCATTGGCGTCATCGCTTTTCGCAAGACAGCCAGTGAGCGTCCGCGATTTCTTGTGAGTGGTTTTTTTGTCCTTGTCAGCAGCCAGTCCGGTTGCTCCTGCAAACACAAACAAAGCAAGTACCGCCATTACGATCTTGAGTTTCATTCGTAGTCCTCCGATAAGTAGGATGTGAAAGCAAAGGGCAGGGAACCGCTGGCACGCTCAAAACTCAGAGCAGCGTGCAGCAGCGCATAACTTTCTCAACCATACCATCATAGGGCCGGGACAGAGGAACGTGTGTTCCCTTTTGGACACTCTCTTAACGGTACTCGGCGGGTGGCCCGCCTTTCCCGCTCCTTCTTTAACTCACAATACCGTGGGTGCCCCACTCTCGCCGCTTTTGCAAAGGGTGGGATTCCACACCGTCCGCCGCATCCAGATCCAGTCCCGCGCAGCGGGATGGCTGGTGTTTTCAGGGCAGGCCTTTAGGCCGGCCTTCGCCAAAGGCGAACGAGGCACGGTCCCGAGGCAAGCTTGCGAGCTGAAGGGCAAGTGCCGGGTAAGCAAGAGAAATGACTCTTTCCTTACGCCGTAGGCCGGCAACAGCCGCGATTTCGCATCCAACGTTGTGACCGTTCAGAAATCCCACGCGATGATCCCGAGGATGTTGTTTTTCCATGAAGCGCTGTAAACCGAATTTTTTTATTTCAAGAAGCACTCCTTTGACCAGCTTTTGCCATGTCATGCTGATCTGGATTTTACTTGCCGCCACAAGCGTAACCACGCACGCGCAGGATGCCAAGAACCCATGCAACGTTTCTGGATTCGCGCATCAGACGTGGAATGAGACAACACAATTCGGACATGGCCTGAAAGCTGTGCCACGCGCCGTGATTCGCCCGGGGAATCTGATATGGGAACTGCCGGTCCTGGCCGCGACAGGCGTAATGATCGCCAAAGTCGATCGGCCTGCTGACCAGCGCATTCAGTCCCGGTCATTGCAGCAGACGGCAAGCCTCTGGTCAAACGTGGGCCTTGGCATGGAGCTTGGATCTGGCGCGCTGGGATATGGCCTGGGCTGCGGCCAGCATCATTCTTATCTCCGCGACACGGGCTTTAAGGCGCTGGCTGCCATGGGCGCCGCCGGCACTGTGGACCTGGGCCTTAAGCTGGCATTTGATCGCGAATTTCCCACCACGGGAAACGGCGCAGGAAAATTCTGGGCTGGCGGAAGGTCGTTTCCCTCGGGACACGCGGCCACGAGTTTTGCCTTCGCTGCGGTGGTCGCGCACCGCTATCCCCATAATCGATGGCTTAAATGGAGCGCTTACGCGCTTGCGACCGGCGTAAGCCTCTCGCGCTATCCGGCAAAAAAACATTTTCCGTCGGACATTCTTATGGGCGCAACTTTAGGATACGTAACTGGCGCGTATTTAGGTGACCATTAACCTTGCGGCCGGTGTCCCACCTATCCTGCTCTTTGCTTTAACTAAATCTTCGCGGACGCATGGCCCAACGTTATCCGCGACCCCTATCCACCCAAATAAGTATCAGGGCACGAGTTGAGCGTTTGCCCGGCGCGACCGATAGGGAGCAAGGGCTGCGCAGTCGTGCCGTAAAAGCGCCGAAAAGATTCCTTCCTTACGCCGTAGGCTCGCGCGCATCGCAGCGGAGCGGAGCGCCAATAAAATACAGGAGTACACAATCTCGCATGCTGCATCATCTCCCACTACGAAATTTAAAGGGTAAATTAAAGACAACTCCACATCCATGTCGTAAGAGACTCTTCAGGCCAAACTCTACTGCGATGATTAGCTGAATAACAACTTGTTCCAAAACGGGACGGGTCTCTGGAAAATCGGCTGTAACTAACGCTTTCTGCTCCCGAAGACGCTCTACAATGCGAATTGAATGCAACCGCATCGCGTAACCCGCGAAGGAAGCCAGGAGGACTTTATGAAACTGCTCAACCTCGAGAAACTCTTCATCGTTGCCGCCCTGCTGTGTACGCCGCTCATGGCGTCCAATGCTCAGGCGCCAAGCGCCAAGACTCCGCGTATTTCATCCAGCACCAACGTGATCCTCTGCATGCCCGGATTTGTTCTTAGGTGCAACCAATTTGGATGTTTCTGTGTGAAACCCTGATTTGTAAGAACGCTAAACCAGTGGTCGGAACGACCTAAAAAAAATGGCGCGGCCCCTTTTTGAGCCGCGCCAGATTTTGTTCTCTTCAAGCTTTAGCGATGGTGATCGCCCTTATCATCATGGCCTTTGTCGTCATGGCCGTGATTTCCGTTGTCACGCCCATGATTTCCGTTGTCATGTGCCTGGTTTCCATGGTTTCCGTTGTCGTGCCCGCGGTTTTGCGCTACGTCATGGCTATGGTCTTCATGCCCACGATTTTGCGCCACTTCGCGGCCATGGTCTTCGCGTCCATGATTTTCATGCACCACGTTATTTCCATGGAACTCGTGATTTTCCGCTTTCACATGATCTTCATGCCGCTCTTCACGAACATGCTCGTCATGGCGCACTTCATGGCGTATTTCATTCCGTTCATGCGCGCGATAAGCCACTTCGTGTCCATGGTTTTCATGTCCCCGGTCGTAATGATGCTCAGGGTAGTAGCGGACGGTATAAGGATGGTGATATTCGTGCCGGTTCACCCAGGTGCGCTGCCACGGCGAGTTATTGATGAATACCACGCGACGGTCCCAGGCAATGCGGTTGTAACCCCATCCCCATGGCCGGTAAGAAGCTCCCAGCACTACGCCAAAACGGAAGCCAATCGCGCCGCCGATAAAGAATCCCGGCCGCGGCCGCTCATACACCACAACCGGATCGTAGAAGGGAACAACAACGTAGTCGGTCCGCGCCGGCAGGATCGTAATGTAAGGTCCGCCGCCCACAATGATCTGCGGGCCAGTGCGCAAATATCCGTAGTCACGCGCGCGCTGGCGCATTCTCTGCACCGCGAACATTACTTCCTGTTGTTCGCCTAGAAAAGCGTTGCCCAGATCGGTCGTCCAGTTCATGTCAGACGCCATCATGTGCAGCACGGCGGGAAAGGGAAGCAGCGCCTGAACGGAAGGGTCCCACGGCAGCTGATCGCCCTCAATCGCGCTGGACAGGTCATTGCCGGTCAGGTTGCGATGCTCGTCCGCCCAGTTGTCTGCGTCTGGAATTTGGTCGGGAAAAGTTGCGGCGGCCAGCGTCTGCGCCAGCAAAGGATCGGGATACAGCGCAATGCGCGATACCATGTGGTCAAGCTGCGGAGGCGCGAAATAGGGCGCGTCCTGGGCGCTTGCCTGCGTCGCCAGCGCGCAGCACATCACGAATATTGCCAGAACCATGGCTAAAATTTTGCCGGTTGCCCCTTGCTCACGATTGCAATTCTGTCTTGCTGACATTACTACTCTCCTTGAATATGTCATTAAGTACGCAGCGTGATCGGCAGCTAAAAGGCCGCTGCTGAAAGCACGGCTGGCTGCAACGCACACCACTGGCGGCGACTGAAGGGGAATTCTCAGGCGGCGTCATGCGTATCTTAACCCCGGTTACAAAGCAGAGTTGCTGACTAACGTGATGGTACTTTCGTGTCCCTAAAACCGTATTCTTCAGGCAATGCAAGTGGCGATTGGCGATTTACGGCCATTCACAATTCACTCCGGCAACACCAGAATCATTTGGAATCCCTTGGCTTACCATAGGAATCCAAGAAATGATGCCAACACCGAATGCAGCCCACAGCGGCACCGTTTCCATTGCAACGGATATCACCGTCAATCGTCTGGGTTATGGCGCAATGCGCATTACCGGCGCGGGAATCTGGGGTGGTCCTAAAGATCCCGCGGAGTGCAAGCGCGTTCTGAAGCGCCTGCTCGATCTGGACGTCAATTTCATTGATACCGCTGACTCGTATGGTCCAGAAGTCAGCGAGAACCTGATTGCTGAAGCGTTGCACCCGTATCCTAAGGGCCTGGTCATCGCTACCAAGGGCGGCCTTACGCGCCAGGGACCGAACAAATGGACGCCGGTGGCCCGTGCGGAGTACCTGCGCCAATGCGTTGAGATGAGCTTGCGTCGCCTGAAAGTTGAGCGTATTGACCTCTACCAGCTCCACCGCTTCGATGCAAAAGTTCCTATAGAAGAGTCTTTGGGCGAACTGAAAAAGATGCAGGAGGAAGGGAAGATTCGCCACATTGGCGTTTCAGAAACCACAGTGGCGGATATCCAGCGCGCGCAGAAGATCGTCAAGCTGGCAAGCGTTCAGAACAAATACAACATCACCGACTGCGCTTATGAAGATGTGGTGGATTATTGCGAGAGAAATAAGATTGTATTTATTCCGTGGTTCCCGCTGGCGGCAGGTGAATTAACCAGGCCGGGCGGCGCGCTCGATAGGATTGCCCAGGCCCACAAAGCCACCACGTCGCAGGTAGCTATCGCATGGCTGCTTCACCGCTCGCCGGTGATGCTGCCGATTCCTGGCACATCCAAGGTCAAACACCTGGAAGAAAATGTTGCCGCGGCAGAACTGAAGTTGAGTGACGCTGAGTGGCAATCGCTGGAGGATGCGGCCAAAAACGCGGCGTAAGCTTACCTGCTGCCATCTTTGTAAGGTCTCACAACGACTGAGGTCCCATAAACGATTTCCCCGCGCATTGCGCTGACAAACTGCCTACACCCAAAAGTACGCAAACACAACGACTGCTGTTCCGAGGGCCGAACGTTAGTGCTGCCTGAGTGCTGCCTGAAATCCCGTAGAGCTTGTGTGGGGCCCGAGGAATCGGCCCCGCTGCTCTAAAGGGCAACCAATGGGGCGCATACCTAGTGGGGTTTACAAACATGTCGAAGGAAATCGTGCAAACGACGTATTTCGAAATCCTGTGAAGCAGCGGAGCCGGTCTCTCACCGCTCGGCTTCACCAAAGCTCGCCCTCGGATTCGGGATAGGATGTGTCGAGAAGGATAGGTTTTCTATTCGGGATAATTTGTCGGCGACTATGCTATTTTGGCGGTGGACGGCACGTCGAGCATCTTGCCGATGGAAATACTTACTGGTTGATCGCGACAGGCTGGTTCGCGGTGGATTTCTGCGCTTTCTCTTGATTCAGGAAGCTTAAGATCGCCTCCACCACGGCGTCTTCCCCCATGGCGGTATTGATCATTGCGTGATATACGGGACGGTTCGGCCACTCCGTGTGGAAATAGTTTTTGATAAAGGCTGCGCGCTCGCGATCAACCGTATCCACCAGCGCCTCGGCATGCGACTGCGTGTTGCCTTCAGATATCAGCCGTCGAACTTTATCGGCGGTAGGCGCGTATAGAAAGAAGCGGAGCGTGTCCTTGCGGCCTTGCAGAAAATGCTGCGATCCGCGGCCCAGGACCACGCAATTTCCGGCAGCCGCGGCCTGCTCAACTACCTGTTGAGAAATCTTGAAAATGCTGTCTGAATCCAGCATGTCTACGGGCGGCCCGCCGCGATACCCTTCAGAACTCCCCAGCGCAAATGATTTCAGCAGGCGCTGGTAGAGCGGGTCTCGCCGCTCCTCGCGTTGCGCCACCGCGGACTGCGCGCAGTGTGCTTGCCGGGCAATCTCCTGTGTCAACTGCTGGTCCCACAGCTTCCATCCCAGACGCGCGGCCACCTTCGCCGCAATCTGAGCCGCTCCGCTGCCGTATTCGCGCTCGATGGTAATGATTCGAATCACGCTGCCCTCAATAACTTAGATGCTTTTCAGGCTGCAATCGCGCGTGCAGGATTTTCGGGCTTTCTGCTGACCGGGAAACTGTACGGGATTTAGCGGCTTTGGACAAGAAAATTGGCATGTTAGATGGCGAACCCGCCCTGCGGCGGGTTCCGGTTCGATGTTGGAGAGCTTTCAGAAAACGCGAGACGATCTGCTGTGCACAGGTCGCCATCGCTTGAGCGATTTGGAGTTCCCGGTTTTCCAACTGGTGAGTTTAGGGAAGGCTTGGATGCACGGTTCTATTTCAAAACTGAGCGCGGTCTTGTCCTGAAAACCGATGTCAATAATGTAGTAATCAGGTGAGACGGACAGTTCCACTTCGGCAATAACCTTGCCCTTTGCTTGTTGGAAGTTGATAACGCGCTGGTATGGAACGGCTTTCTTTCTTGCGCGTGAGCGGGTAGCCTTAGAGACAGCCATGAGTCGCCTTTCTTCGGAAGGTGGTTTGTGGTTAGGGCTGCGTTTTCATAAACCCTCCTCGTCTCGACGCAGTGATAACGCCAGTCAGACCAGCAGGCATAACAACACTTCAACCCTGAGTATAATTTCCAGATTTTCTGAAAAGCAACCGCTGGGAGGTAGATGTAAGCTTTGGCGCAAACTACTACCAAGACCGGATGTATAAGCTGCATTCATAGAAATCTAGCAAGCCTTGGTAGCTTGACCTATTCAATCCCCAGGTCTTTCCACTTCCTGTCCACCTGCGATTTCGTTTTTTTGTCCATCAAAATTTCATCGGGCCAGGGGCGTGTGAATCCTTCGGTCGGCCACTTGCGTGTGGCATCGATGCCCATTTTTGAGCCGAAGTTCGGCAGACGCGAAGCATGGTCGAGGGAATCCACGGGGCCGAGCGTGTATTGAATATCCCGCTCAGGATCAATATTGTTGAAAACTTTCAGAACCACTTCGCCGATATCCTGCACGTTTACGTCTTCATCCACCACGACGATGCATTTGGTGAACATGGCCTGACCCAACGCCCAGATGCCGCTCATGACTTTGCGCGCGTGTCCTGGGTACGATTTGCGGATTGAAACGATCATCAGGTTGTGAAACACGCCTTCAACCGGCAGGTTCACGTCCACGATTTCCGGCAGCGTGAGCCGCATCAGCGGAAGAAAGATGCGTTCTACGGCTTTGCCCATCCATGCGTCTTCCATAGGCGGCTTGCCAACAATGGTGGTAGCGTAAATCGGGTTCTTGCGATGGGTGATGCAGGTGACATGGAATACGGGGTACTCGTCTTCAAGTGAGTAAAAGCCGGTATGATCACCGAATGGGCCTTCCGTGCGCAGCTCGTCGAGCTTGACGTAACCTTCAAGAACGATCTCCGCAGATGCCGGAACTTCCAGATCGACGGTTTCGCACTTCACCAGCTCGACCGGCTTCTGGCGAAGGAATCCGGCGATGATGAATTCTTCAATCTCCGGCGGCGCAGGGACAATGGCGGAAAAAGTAAGCGCGGGCTCGGTGCCGATGGCGACAGCGACTTCCATGGTCCCGCTGGGTCGATCGCCGGGGGCAAGCATGGAACCACCACCGGAGCGGGCCATGATGTCTACTGCTGAACGTCTCCCCGCAGGCGAGGGCGCCTGCGCTCCTGATCTTTCTGCTCCATGATTCTTCTGCTTTGGGTCTAATGCCTGCGCGTCTGATCCCCGCCGCAGCATGTCACGATAATGCTCGGCGGCAACTTTCTGGCGCTGCCAGTGCATGCCGGCTGTGGTGGCGTCATAAATCTGGATGCGGTACATGCCGGTGTTGCGCTTCCCGGTTTTAGGGTCGCGGGTGATGACGCACGGAAGCGTGATAAACCGGCCGCCATCCTGCGGCCAGCATTGCAGGATGGGAAAATCAAGCAGAGAAAAGTTTTCCTTCTTGATCACCTCTTTGCATGGGCCGCTGGACCCAACCTTGGGGAAGAATTTGCCCATATCGGCCAGCATGGGCAGCATCTTCAGCTTTTCAAGAAAGCCTTCCGGCGACTTCATGTTCAGGAGCTGGCGGATGCGTTCGGCAATTTCATCCAAGCTGTCTACGCCCAAGGCCATTTGCATGCGGCGCTCTGAGCCAAACTGATTGATAAGCACCGGAACGCCATTCGCGCCTTTAACATTTTCAAACAGCAGCGCGGGGCCGCCAGGCCGCCCATACTTTTTGGCAGCGCCCTTGGAGACACGGTCGGCGATTTCAGTGATCTCCAGGATGGGATCGACTTCTGTCTTGATTTTTTTGAGTTCGCCGGCACGATCCAGCGCAGCGATCCACTCTCGTAAGTCGGTATACGACAATCAGCGCTCCTTGGGAGGCAATCCTGTTGTGAACCGACGATTATATAAGGAAGCAGTTATCTCCAATGGTCAGTCGTCAGCATTCAGCAGCAGAGCCGAGGGCGCGGGTGCCAAAAAAGCCGCTCTCAGGCGGCTTGGTCGGGCAAATCGTAATCTTGGAGTTAATTCAAAGGAAAGATCGCCCCATACATACCAGGGACGGTTATAGAC
>JBARNL010000685.1:0-2025 GCA_049802955.1 Candidatus Angelobacter sp. | reverse complement strand
GGCTTCTCGTCGCAACCGCAAAAACAGTCACTCTTTTGACAATCGAAAACCAATACTTGTCAAAATGAGAAGACGGTCGCTTGCCATGAGATCCTGTGCGACCGATGTATATACAGCTCCCGTGATTGCCCCAGAAGGCATAAATTATGCCTTTTCTTTGCGAAAAGCTACTTGCGAACCATTTCTCAAACCGTTTTTTCTTATCGTCAGGACCTCTGCCCTTTATCTGGTAATTCTTTTTGAAAAGAATGTGATCGTTAAACTCAGACTTTGCAAGTTTCTGCGCTAGCGCATCTGACGCGACTTCTTGAAGCGTCTTGATTCCGCTATTGACGTTTCTGCGACTGAACTCAGGTGGCTTACCAGCTCCTCTGTTGCCCAGTTCCCTGCGCAACCAATGAGTACGATTTCGAAACATTTTATTGAGCTCGCGTTCAAATGTCTTTGAAAATCCCATGCTTCCCTCTCCGTTACTTTCCCATCAAGAACTCTGCCACCGTCTTGATGTACAAACTCGGCTGGTCCACAAACGCCATGTGGCCAGACTGCGGCATGATTACCAGACTTGATCCTGCAATTTTTTCATGCATGGTGCGTGAGAGCCGTGGATTGGATTCATCGTGGTCGCCGCAGATCAGCAGCGTGGGAACATGAATGGTGGAAAGCTTGTCCAGATATTCCACCGACTTCAAATTGCCGTCGATGATGAACTCTCCGTCAGAGCCCCACATCTCGCGATAAAGGTCCCAGGCAGTTGTGGTATTGCCGGCTGCAGGATCGTAATTCGGGTCCGGACGCTTCTGATACAGATAAGGAAAATAGCCATCGCCCCAGGCCAGCTTGGCGTATTCGTCAGGATAGCGGCCCTTTTCCCATTCCTTGCCTTTGCCGAACAGACCGGCTTTCTCCAGAGCTTCCAGTTTCACCAGCGCTTCCGGAGGCATGTTGCGTTTTTCTTCTGCCAGCACTTTGTTCATTTCGCTTGTGCTGTAAAACGTTCCGCCCAAAACTAGATGAGTTAGGTTCTGCTGATATTTGAATGCATACGCCTGCGCCAGCACACCGCCGTAAGAATGTCCCATAAGGCTGATTTTGCCCAAATGCAGCGCCTGGCGAACGCCCTCCACGTCCTCCACCATGTTTTCCACTGTGTACTGCGTCGCGTCTTCCAGCTTTTCCGATCGGCCGGAGCCGCGCTCGTCGATAAAAATAAGTTTGTTGCCGCGCGCCAGTGGCAGCAGGTAAGGCAATAGATAGTCATGCGAAGCGCCCGGCCCGCCATGCACGATCATCAAAGGCGCGCCGTGCCCAATGGTCTGGTAATAGATGAGCACGCCATTGGCATCGACGTAACCTTCTTGTATTGGATAAACGTTGGCGGAAGCCGATGAAGCGGGAGTTTTGGGCTTTTTTGTCTGAGCAAATGCCGTGATCGATAAAAGAATGACAACCATCAAGAACATACGATTTTTCATGCGAAAGATTATAGTTCCGGGTGTCAACCGCAGCAGATGATTGAAAACATTGGATAAATACTTGCGTCGGCGAGGTTGGGAAGGGACTAAAATATATGCAGGGTACCTATATGAAACGGCTGGCTTCTCTGGTTGTCCTATGTACGGCTGCTCTCCTCATTTCTCCTTCACTGTATGCGCAACGCGGAATGTCAGGCCGCGGCGGCGGTGGCGGCTCGTTTCATGGGGGTGGGTTCCGCTCCGCTCCGTCTGGCGGGTTCAGGTCAGCAGGCCCTGCGGGATTTCGCTCAGCCCCCGGAGGATTCAGATCAGGCCCAGGCTTCCATACGTTTGGCCCAGTGCAGCGCCCTGGCGGTTTCTCAAGCTTTGCTCCATCCAATCGAGTGTTCTCATCGCGCAACTTTGTATCCAGCCGGCACGTCTTCGTAAACCGTCCTTTCGGGTTTCGCCGCTTTCATCATCGCTTTGGGTTCTTCGATGGCTGCTTCGGATGCTTTTCGCCGTTTCTCTTTAGCGGCGGATTTTTCCTGGGGTCACCCTTCTATTCTTA
>JBARNL010000684.1:0-13157 GCA_049802955.1 Candidatus Angelobacter sp. | reverse complement strand
ATCTTTACTATCAGCATCGCGTGGATAAGACCGTTCCTATTGAAGACACTGTTGGCGCGATGGCCGAGTTGGTGAAAGTCGGCAAGGTGCGCTATCTAGGACTTTCCGAGGCATCGCCCAAGACGATTCGCCGCGCGCACAAAGTCCATCCTATTTTCGCGCTGCAGACAGAGTATTCGCTGTGGGAGCGCGATCCTGAAGATGAAATTCTGCCGACCGTGCGCGAATTGGGCATTGGTTTTGTGCCGTACAGCCCGCTCGGACGCGGCTTTCTTACCGGACAGTTCAAGCGCTTTGAAGACCTTGCGCCAGACGACTTCCGCCGTATGTCTCCGCGCTTCCAGGGAGAAAACTTCCAGAAGAACCTTGACCTGGTGGCTAAGATAGAAGAGTTGGCACGCGAGAAAAAGTGCACCGCCGCGCAGCTTGCCCTGGCTTGGGTGCTGGCTCAGGGTCAGGACATCGCGCCCATCCCCGGAACCAAGCGCCGCAAATATCTGGAACAGAACCTTGAAGCCGTCAACATCAAGCTCACGCCTAAAGACCTGGTGCGCATCGATGAAGTTGCTCCCAAGGGCGTTGCCGCGGGAGCGCGCTATCCGGAGCGCGCCATGGCGTCGTTGGACGTGTAGCCATTGCACAGAGCGGGGTGGGCCACCCCTGTCGCGTTCCAACCTGGTGCGATGACAGCGGTTGCGCGCGATTTGCGGCGATTCCGTGCCTGCTCCCTCGGATCATCACAGATCGGAATCAATGTTGCCGACCCCCTGTATGTCTATGCTATTCTCGACGCAGCATCGTCTCCAGCAACATAACCCAGGGTATCCGGTCACCATCTCAGACAATGGCCCAAGCAAGTTTTTACCGCGCTGATAAACCGCTGAAGAATTCAGCCGCAAACTTTGCGGCAAGTCAGATTGCGCGGGCCGATCCATGAGGTACGCATGAGCGTTGCCGTGATCACCGGATCGGCTGGGCTGATTGGCTCTGAAGCTACCCGCTATTTTGCCGCTAAAGGCTTGCATGTTGTAGGCATTGATAATGACATGCGGAAGTATTTCTTCGGTCCGGAAGCTTCCACGGAGTGGATGCGTAAACACCTTGAAGCCACGATCTCTGGTTACCAGCATTTCAGCATCGATATTCGCGACCACGCGGCCATTCTCGAACTGTTTAAGCGTTTCAGGAAAGAAATTTCTTTGGTGATACATACAGCCGCGCAGCCCTCTCATGATTGGGCGGCACGCGAGCCGCTTACCGATTTTTCCGTGAATGCCACAGGCACCCTGAACGTGCTGGAAGCCACGCGGCAATTCTGTCCGGAAGCGCCTTTCATTTTTACTTCAACGAACAAAGTTTACGGTGATTCCCCCAATGAGCTTCCGCTGGTGGAACGGGAATCGCGCTGGGAATTGGATAAGACCCACAAATTTGCCGAGCATGGAATCACGGAAGAGCAGTCTATCGATCATTCATTGCATAGCATTTTCGGGGCATCCAAGGTCGCTGCCGACGTGATGGTGCAGGAATACGGAAGATATTTTGGCTTAAAAACCGCGTGCTTCCGCGCTGGATGCCTCACAGGACCGAATCATTCAGGTGCGCAACTGCACGGATTTCTGGCTTATTTGATGAAATGCAATGTTACCGGGACCCGCTACACCGTTTTTGGGTACAAGGGCAAACAGGTCCGCGACAACCTGCATAGCGCTGACCTGGTGCGGGCCTTCGACAGGTTCTTTCAGTCGCCCCGATCAGGGGTGGTTTATAACATTGGCGGGAGCCGGTTTTCCAACTGTTCCATGCTGGAAGCGATCACTATGGCCCAGCAAATCTCGGGGCGGGAAATGAACTGGCAATACGGCGATGAGAATCGCAAGGGAGACCACATCTGGTGGGTCAGCGATATCAGGAAATTTCAGTCGCATTATCCCGGGTACGCATTGCAGTTTGACAGTCTCGCCATACTTCGCGAGATCCATGACCGGAACCACGAGCGGTGGAAGGATTCTTCTAGAGTTGTCCACGCATGAGTGCGGTGGAAAAGAGAAATATTCTCGGAGTCCTGATTGATGACGCAGATGCGCAAACCGCTACTGAGATGGTGATTGACGCCGCGCATCGTGGCGGCCCTTTCAGCGTTTCCGCCATTGCCGTACATGGAGTCATGGAAGGTGTGCTCGATCCCTCACATCTTTATCGCCTGAACAGTCTTGAACTAGTAGTAGCGGATGGTCAACCAGTACGCTGGGCACTAAACCACCTGCACTCGGCCGGCCTGCGCGCACGTGTCTATGGTCCTAACCTGATGTTGTCAGTCCTTGCCCGCGCGGAGGAGGAAAAACTTTCCGTTTACCTTTACGGAAGCTCACCGGACGTTCTTTCTCTTTTGATTGCCAACCTGCAACGGAGATTTCCCGCACTTATTGTTGCCGGTACAAGCCCCTCCACCTTTGGGCGAATCACCGCTGAGGCCGCAGATCGTATTGGGGAGAAGATCAGGCAATCAGGCGCTCAAATCGTTTTTGTCGGCCTGGGATGCCCACGGCAAGAGGTCTGGGCGTATGAATTCAGAGACCGCCTAAAAGTTCCTATTCTCGCGGTCGGCGCTGCTTTTCCTTTTCTGGCGGGGACCTTGCGTCAAGCGCCAAAATGGATGCAAGACCGTGGATTGGAATGGTTGTTCCGGTTAAGCACTGAGCCCCGGCGGCTGTGGCGTCGATACCTTTTGCTCAGCCCGGCATATTTGTTCCTTCTCGCCTGCCAATGGCTGGGTTTTCGTTTTCACACCAGGGGAAAACCACCGGCACACGAAATTCTTTACGGTTGATTTTTAAAACGGGCCACTTTCTCATAGGCAGCGCTTAAATCACGCATAAATTGCGCGCCTGCTGAATATGGACGAAGCCCGTCAAATCTGGTCGACCGTTAGGGCGTACTGCCATCTGGTAATCGCGGCCGGCAGTAAAATTGTGGTAATGTTAAGGCATTCATCGCGACTATTTATTTGAATGAAAATTGGTTCTTCAACCGCGTCCATTCCCAATCCGACGCCTCTTTTATTCCTGATAACGGCTACTGCGGTCCTGCTCTGGCCAGACGCATCCGGCGTGACTGCTCTCCTGGTAGGGGCGGCAATTGCAGTTCCCATTGCCGCATTCTGGTTATCGTACAGTGCAGTGGGCGCCATTGTTGCTTTGATAGTTGCATCGGCAGCTCCGCGCTTGTTCGTCGAAATTGGCGGTCTTAAAGCAAGGCCGGAACACTTTGTCTGCGGAATTTTGTGCATCAGCATCCTGTTTCTCTGGAAGAAACGCAGCCAGCCGGTGAAATGGATTTGGCCTGACTATTTGTTGATGGCCTATGCTGCGCTCAATCTTTTTAGTTCTCTGTTCATGTCGATTGAACCTCGGCAAACCATCAAATGGGCCTTGCAGCAAGTTCTGATTATTCTTGCCTACTATTTTCTGCGTGTTCTGATTCAAGACCGGGCTGGTTTGCATAAGGCGGTCATGGCATTGTTGGCGGCCGGTGCCGCGACAGTTGGGTATGGAATTATTTGCTTCTATTCCAATCTTCTTTTCGGCACCGAATTCGGCATGACCATAGCTCAATACGGTGACACCTCTGCCCCGTATGGCCTGCAATATGAAGCAAATCTTCTGGGCTCTTACAGCGGCGCCTTGTCGGTGATGATGCTGGTCATGTATCTCTATGACCATCGCCGCAGGTTTCTGGTGGGTTTTGCCCTGGCATTGGCGGGAATGGCGATCAGTCTTTCTCGAGGCGCGCTGGGGGCCACCTTGATTGTGCTCTCGGTAACGGCATTTTTCGCGATACGAAAAGGTCTGCTAACGCGCGAATTGGGAATAAGCCTTGCGAAGGCCACATTGTGCGCGCTTCTTGTCGTGCTTCCAGCGGTCGTCCCGCAATATGCTGAACGCTTCAACACCATGGATATCGGCGAACCTGCGGTTGATCCCAACACGCTTACGCGCATCGTACAAGTGACCTCAGCTTTTGAGGAAGTGCTTAAGCATCCTTTCCTGGGTGGAGGGACCTCCAGTTTTCAACTTGCTTTCGATTGGCAGTCGTTGGGAGAGCAATGGGAAGATCAAGGGTGGATCGGCAATACGGAGATGCGCGTTCTTCACGATACCGGCATCATAGGCCTTGTGGTATTCAGTGCATTCCTGGTTTCTTTGTATCGCCGATCCAGGAAGGTCCTTAAAGTAGAATCCAATCCAGAGCTGGTTGCACTATTGGCTTCAGCGTTGGTTTACTGTATTTCATTTCAAGCCACTGAAGGTACGCTGTTGGCCTTTTCGTGGGTACATCTTGGGCTCATCGGTTGCGCCATCTCCTTATTTTTCGCTTCGAACCCCGAATATGAGAAACGAATTAGCCGAACCGCCTCCGGTTAATTCGGAGTAGGATTGGCAATCAGGCAATACGCTGTAATATCTGAAATACTTACTCGGCGTGCTTTACCGACCGCTTTGCATCTTTTGTTCCGGTGGCGCATTCCACGGTCACAATAAATTCGATTTCAGCCGGCCTTGTGATTCAGGAGAACCAGCAATAATGAGACAATTGCCGCGATCCATGTCGCCACAGCCGAGACCCCATTGATGAAAGACGCGGCACAATCGAATCCCATTTACGGACGCAAGCTGCGGATCGCGATCTTTGGCGGGAGGGGCATCCCTTCCACCTACAGCGGCACCGAGACATTTTTCATTGAGCTTGCGCCACGGCTGGTGGAACGCGGCCATGAAGTGATCGTCTATTGCCGGAAGGCGCTTTTTAAGGAGCGTCCACCGGTTTACAAAGGCGTTCGCCTGATTTACACGCCCAGCTTTGAAACCAAAAATTTTGGGACGTTCACCCATACTCTGGCCTGCATGATAGACGTGCAGCGGCGTAACGTGGATGCGATGCTGATCACCAATGTGGCCAACGCCTTTCACTGCGCGATCCCCAGAATATTGGGCGAGAAATGCGCCTTGAATGTGGACGGAATTGAGTGGAAGAGAGGTAAATGGGGCCGTCTGGGCAAAGCATATTTTTACTGGAATGCGCGGCTTTCAGGAAAGATACTTCCCAAAGGCATCATCACGGATGCATACGCCATGCGAAAGCTTTATCTGGACGAATTCAAGACGCCATCAGCCTGCATTGCGTACGGCGGCAATATTGAGACATCATCCCATCCGGAGGTCGTTCGCCAGTACGGACTTGAGCCAGGCAACTATTATTTGATTGCTAGCCGGCTGGTACCTGAAAACAATGCTGCCTTGATTGTGGAAGGCTTCAAGCAGTCCCGGACGAAGCGCCTGCTGGCCATTGCCGGTGATGCGAATTATCACAGCACTTTTGTCGATGATCTCAAGAACAATGCCGACGAGCGGGTGCGCTTCCTGGGGCACGTTGACAGCATTGAACACGTCAAAGAGCTTCACTGTAATTCCTACGCATATATTCACGGCCATATGATGGGCGGAACGAACCCTGCGCTCCTGAAGGCACTTGGTTTCGGCAATTGTGTCCTTGCCCACGACAACCCATTCAACGCCGAAGTGTTGGCCGGCCATGGACTGTTGTTTCGAGATGCCGCCGACCTGGCCGCGAAAATCGAACTCCTTGAACAAACGCCCGATCTTGCCGAAGACTATCGCCGTCGCGCTCCCGATCGGATCCGCAATTTCTATAATTGGGACCGCATCGTGGACCAGTATGAAGAGTTGTTCTACCAGCTTGCCGCCGGAGAAGACCCGACACAAGTTCATTCCAGCGTCCGTGAAGCTGAAACACAACTGGTTGGCCGCTAGGCTGCGTGAATCCGCATCAAAACTTGCGGTTCCATTCCCCAATCCCGAGTTGGACAGCCCTCATTACCAGAGTGTTTGCCCCTGCGTGCATCAGCCCAGATGACCTCTAAGGTGCAGGTATATCTCGCGCAGCTTGCGCCGGTCATCAGGGATGAAATAACCTAAAAGCTGCTGTTTGCAATAAGGGAGGCTTATGCGGATTCTGGTGGCGGGCGGCGCGGGATACGTTGGCTCAGCATTAATACCCAAGCTGCTGGAACGTGGCTACGACGTGGATGTAGTCGACCTTTTCTGGTTTGGAAATTCGCTTCCGCCGGAAGTCCGCATCATCAATCGCGACCTGTTCGATCTTCAGGTCGGGGATATGAAGAACTATGAGCAGGTGATATTTCTTGCCGGCCTTTCCAACGATCCCATGGCCGAATTTTCACCCAGCAAGAATTTCATCTTTAACGCGGCAGCCCCGGCCTATCTCTGCTACATCGCCAAACAAGCCAAGGTGCGGCGCTATATTTACGCCAGCTCCTGCTCCGTTTACGGCTACACGGAAAACGAACTGTTCGATGAAGACCGTCCAGTGGCTTCGTCCTATCCGTATGGAATCTCCAAGCTCCAGGGAGAGCAAGCTGTCCTGCAGCTCATCGACGAGAATTTTTCCGTGATCGCGCTGCGCAAGGGCACAGTTTCAGGCTACAGCCCGCGCATGAGGTTCGATCTGATCATCAATACCATGTTCAAATGCGCGATGAAGGATGGCGTGATCCGGGTGAACAACCCTGCCACCTGGCGGCCGATCCTGAGTATTGAAGATGCGGCCATGGCCTATATTCGTGCCATTGAAGCGAACCAATCTCTTTCAGGGATTTTCAATATTGCATCCGGAAACCATACCGTGGGAGAGGTGGCCGATCTGGTGAAAGGCACGATCCATGAGGAGACCGGAACCAGCCCCACGCTCGATATAGCGCATATCCAGGACATCCGTAATTACAAAGTGGCGATCGAGCGGGCAAAAAACATCCTCAGTTTCCATCCTCATCACAACGTCAAAACCATCGTCCGCAACCTGATTGAGAACATGTCAAAGTGCAAAGACTGGGACAATCCCAACTATTACAACATTCAAGTATTCAAAGGGCTTGAGCGCGACGACAGGTCAAAGCTGGTAACCAGTTCTGCCGGGGCCACGCAATGAAGGTTGCGGTAATTGGCGGAAACGGCCAACTGGGCCGGGATGTGGGTTCAGCTTTTGCCGATGAAGGCCATGCGGTTACGAGCATGACACACCAGGAGATCGAGGTTTCTTCGCTGGCGTCGGTACGTGAGTCGCTCAGCGCCATGCGGCCTGAACTGGTGGTTAACACGTCAGCGTTTCATCACGTTGAAAAATGTGAAGCCGATCCAGCGCATGCATTTGCTGTTAACGGAATAGGCGCCCGGAATCTCGCCCAGATAACGCAGGAGATGGGCGCCACGCTGATGCACATCAGCACAGATTACGTTTTTGACGGGATCAAGAACTCGCCTTATACCGAAGCAGATGCACCTGGCCCGCTTAACGTATACGGGAACACTAAACTTTCCGGTGAGCTGTTTGTGCGCACCGCCAACCCGCGTCATTTTATTGTGCGTACCTCCGCGATTTACGGCGAAAACCCTTGCCGCGCCAAAGGCGGCTTGAACTTTGTGGAATTGATGCTGAAGCTCTCAACGGAACGCAAGGAACTCAGAGTAGTGGACGACGAGTTTGTTACTCCAACGCCAACCGCGCAGATCGCGCAGCAACTTGTGGCGCTAAGCCAGTCGTCAGACTACGGGCTTTATCATGCTACCGCTGAAGGCAGTTGCTCATGGTTTGAATTTGCCGCTGCCATATTCGCCATGACCAAGACCCACATTCGCCTGGAATCGGCCAGACCGGGAGAGTTTCCTGTGAAGGTAGCTCGCCCGAAATATTCGGTGCTTGAGAACCAGGCTTTAAAGAGCAGATCGCTGAATGTCTTCACCCACTGGAAAGAGGGTCTGGAGAAATATCTGGCGCGGCGAGCGCAAAGTGCGAGCCTGATTTCGGCTTGAATACGATTGGTCTAGCTTCCGGCCAGAGAACGGTACACAGACAACGCTTTTTCAGCCAGATTGCCCGTAGTGAAGTCCTTGCTTCTTTTCAGTCCGCGCGCGGCTAAATCCCACTGCAATCCGGGATCGCCAAGAACTTTGGCGAGCGCGTCCGTTATTGAGCCGGTATCGCGCGGATCGATGAGAAGAGCGCCATCACCGGCGACTTCTTCCAGCGAAGATCCGCAAGCGGTAATCGTCGGAACGCCGCTGGCCATGCTTTCCACCACAGGCAGTCCAAAACCCTCAAAGAATGACGGGAAAACAAAAACTTCAGCAGCGTTATAGAAGATCGGCAGATCATCAAAGGGCACAAACCCAGGAAAAATAACGCAATCCTGCAAGCCAAGTTCCTTGATTTTTTCCAGTAGTTGGCCGGCCTGCCAATCCTTTTTGCCTACAAGCACGAGTTTGGCATCCAAGCCTTGTTTGCGCAGTCGCCCATAGGCTTCCACCAGACGAACGAGATTTTTCCGTGCCTGAATTCTTCCCACGTACAAGATAAAAGGAAAAGTGAGTCCGTATTTTCTGGCCAGAAGTTCCTGGCTTTGGCCCTTATCTCTGGGATGGAAATCCAGCGACGCGGCGAGGTGGGCTACTGTGATCTTTTCACGAGGGAGATCAAATCGCCGGGCGATATCAGCGGCTGAAAACTCGGAGATGGTCATGATATGGCTGGCGCGTTTTGCCGACCAGCGCACCAGGGTTTTCATGCGAAAGGCTTCGACCGGATGAAAGAACTCTGGGAAGTGCTCGTGCGCCAGATCGTGGATAGCTAATACAGTCTTGGTCTTCACGAATGGCGGGAGCACATACTGGGCATGGAAGACATCCGGCTTCATTCCGGCAAGCAGGCGAGGCAGAACGGCACAAATCCTTACAATTGGGTTTTTGGGGATACGAGTAAAGTGAAATGGAGGATCGCAAATGCCTTCCTGGCTGAGCGCGACTGAATGGGTATAGAAAAGCTCATATTGGTTTGTGCCTGGTGAATGCGCAAGCCCGCGCAGAAGTTGGCGGCAATATGTTTCATTGCCTCCGGACTGAGTGCCTAAGCTGTGTACGTCAATCGCGATTTTCATCGAGTAAAGAATGCTGGTGTGCTGCTTTATCCTAAAGCGTCCTGGCGCAAGGCGGAAATTCTTTTACAATACCTATGCCCTTATGGATCCAATCGATTTTCAGAAACCTATCCGGAAATATTTTCAAAGGAAACGGTTCAAAAATTTCGTTTCCGACTATCAATCGTGTAAAACAATTCTGGATGTTGGTGGAGGACGCAATACGTGGGAGATCCTTGGGCGCTCCACCGGCGTCACGATCCTGAACATTTTGCCTCCGAGAGATACGGGTGGTTTTACCTATGTCCAGGCGTCTGCCTGCGATATACCTTTTCCTGACAAGTCCTTCGATCTGGCGTTTTCCAATTCGGCCATTGAGCATGTAGGGAGTGAGGAAAACCAGTTTAAATTCGCCCATGAGATGATGCGCGTGGGAAAGCGAATCTATTGTCAAACGCCTTCGCGTCTTTTTCCCATTGACCCACATCTTACAGCCCCCTTTCTTCACTGGCTGCCAAACTCCTGGTTGACTCCGGGGTTTCTGCGCTATTTCACGTTGATTGGATGGTTATTGAGAAAGCCTTATCAATACGATGTGACCTGGATTTCCAAAAGGAAATTAAAAAAGATGTTTCCGGGCTGCAAGATCACGACCGAGCGATTCCTGCTGTTGCCAAAGTCTTTCACCGTCACGAATTGATGGAAGCAAGTTCCTGAGCTGCAACGGGGCTTATTCCAGCACGGACAGGACTTTCTCCGATACATTGGCGCCGCAGATAACGACTGCCACTCTCTTTCCCCTGTAACGTTCTGCGGTTTTCAGGAAAGCTGCTACTGCCACTGCGGCCGCACCTTCAATGACCCAACCTTTCAGGGCGCGAACCCTCCGCATGGCATCGAGAATCTCTGCTTCCGATACGAGTATTGAAGTATCGATTACCTGCGAGCAGATTTCCAGAGTGACTGAGCCGGGCTCAAGGCCACCGGCAGTGCTTTCAGAAAGGGTAGGCTGTTCAACAACTTCGAGAATACGGCCAGCTTTGATTGACTCATAAAGGACAGGAGAATTTTCTGGCCAGCACCCGACAACTTCTGTCCGGGGAAAAGCGCATTTCATGTAAGCGCCAATGCCACCTATGAGTCCGCCACCGCCAACAGCTACGAACAAAGCGTCAAACTTCGGGAGTTGACGCAGCAATTCAACCGCGATTGCGCCTTGGCCAGCCATAACCTGAATATCGTTATAAGGTGAGATGAAAACCTTGTCCTGGGCAGAGGCGGCGGCACGGGCCGCCAACTCGGCATCAAGCGGATCGTCTCCGATGCGTCGTATGTGAGCGCCATATTCCTGGATGCGCCGGACCTTGGACGGCGAAACCTGATTGGAGACATAGACCTCAGCGGCTATTCCGGTTGCCCTGGCAGCGGCGGCAACCCCTAGTCCATGATTGCCATTGGAAGCGGCGATCACTCCCTGCGCAGCTTGTTCAGGCGAGAGGCAGAGAATCTTGTTGCTGGCTCCGCGGAGCTTGAATGAGCCGGTTCTCTGCAGGTTCTCCAGCTTGAAAAAGAGTTCAACGCCGCCAGCAGGAAGAAAACTCTGGATTTGCTTGACCGGAGTTTCGACAACGATGGGCCGAATTCTTTCAGACGCTTCTGTGACCTGGGCTGCCAGATTGGCAATCGCTTCCGGCACTGTTGGTCGCGCCCTGTGACTCATGGCTTTTATTGTGCCACGAGCGCAGGTCCGTAAAGGGGGTACTTTGGCAAACGAGACCGGACTCATTTTTCCTTTTCAATCCATGGGCGATGCAACGGACACCAGAATGCCTGTCTGACATCGTGCTGCTCACAATTATTTCGAACATAGCAAGATCAAATCACCATGTGCCGGCATCCAATAGCTCATGCTGAAGCGTCTCGCATTTATTATCGCCGGTTGGGTCCTGCTGATGCTGGGCGCTATAGGTTTGTTCCTGCCGATCCTTCCAGGAGTGCTGCTCATAGTTGTGGCGTTGTCAATTCTCTCCATTGAATATCCCTGGGCACGCCGCTGGATGAGTTCTCTGCTCCACCGCTTTCCCGCGACCGAGAAGAGACTACAGGTAGTCCTTGCCCGGCATGAAAAACCCACCTCTGCCTAGCTGCCCGCCATCCCGGTAAGTTTCCATTATCCCCAGTTTTTGCTCGTATCCAATCGACTGGTTTCATCAGAGATTCTGACGCGTTTTCATGCAGGCTGAATAGCATTATCTACGTGGATGTGGCTTCGGGAATGGCGCGTGCTTGCGCGGAGGTCCCTGCGCCGGATCGGCAAGCAGCTCTTTTACGGCCTTCTGAAAGGTCATCTCGGAGGAGACCGGCTGAAATCGCGAATTAGTTTCTTTACGCTGAAGCCTGAATGAATTGACCAAAAACATTTTGCCCTTGAGATCGACATCGAGCATGGTAATGTGCCACCTGCCCGGCAACACTTGCGTCTGGGCAATTTTATAGATCCCGCCTTTGTTAAGGCGACCGACGATACCCCAGCCAAAACTAACGTCCTTTGCCAGAATGCCTTCGATTCGGACGATTCGCTCCTGAACAGGCTCAATCCACACCGAACCTTCCATGCCGCGATACATTTGTGTTTCTCGATCTTTGGGAGAGAAATCCGGATCGGGACGGAAATTGAAGCGGAGCAGGCCTTTTTCCGAACCAGCAAAGTCAAAGAAAAATGCCTTCGGAAAAGCCTTTATGATCCTGATGCGCCGCTGAGTTTCGTTTTTCTGGTCTTTCATCTCGTTCTTGAATGCGTCATGGTCAGATAAAAGCTTTTCTAGCCGGTGCTGCTGCTTTGCCTGCTGCTCTGGCGAGAGCGGCCCACCATTGAACAATATGATCCGGTCTGCACGGCCCTCCGGGGTCTCAATCACTGAACGTGTTTCGGAACCCCACGGCCAATCCAACCGCTCCAGATATCGATAAAACGCGGGATTTTCAAGCTCGGTTACTTCGCGTTCAGAGGCACGAGCAATGAGCGCAAGATGCTGCTCAGATGCAGGATGGAGCTGCTTTTGAGGGAGGGCTGTACCAGCCAGAAGCAGAACGTACCACAGCGCATAGAAAACCCCGTGAATACGGGTGATGTCGAAGCTTTTCCGGGCATTCCCGAGGAAGCTTCGAGCGGAGCGGGACATCAGGGTTCAATCGCCTGTTTTATGGTGGCTTTAACTCGGATACTTTGCAGGCTGGAAGAATCCCAGCCGCCGCCAAGCGCCTTGACGAGGTTCACTGAAGTCACCAGGCGCTGGCCCAGGATCTGAGTGGCCAGGCGTTGCGCGTCCAAAAAATTCTGTTCAGCAGTGATTACATCAAGATAGGTAACCAGGCCGCCGGTATAGCGATCATTAGAGATCTGCAAGGCCCGTTGCGCCGCATTCACAGCCTGCTGCTGGGTCTCCGCAGCCTCAGCCAGCACGCCCAGGCCCGAAAGCGAATCTTCGACCTCCTGAAAAGCTGTTAGCACGGTTTGCCTGTAGTTGGAGACAGAAGCGCCATATCCTGACCTGGCAAAGTCCACTTGAGCGCGCCGTTTTCCGCCGCTAAGGACGGTTTCAGCCACATTGGCGCCGAGCGCCCAGAAACCCGTGGACGCGCCAATAATGCTGCCAAGCGCGGTATTCTCAAAACCTCCCGCAGCAGAAAGATTGATGCCGGGATAATAGGCGCTTTTCGCGACGCCGATCTGAGCGTTTTGCGCCGCCATCTGGCGTTCAGATTGGGCAATATCCGGACGGCGCTCCAGAACGTCTGAAGGCACTCCGATTGGCACCGCAGGCGGGGCCAGTGCCAGCGGCTTTACCGGCACGCTGAAGCTGGAAGCAGGAACTCCGACCAGGGCGGCAATCGCATGCTCAAATTGCGCCCGCTGCTGACGTAACAGCGTGGCTTGCGTGCGGGTGGAGTTCAGCAGTGTTTCCTGCTGGGCTACATCCAGCCCGGAGGCGATGCCGCCGGCATGGCGGTTTTGCACCAGCGTTAACGATTTGTTCTGGTACTCCACCGACGAATTCAGCACGGCGATTTCAGCGTCGAGTTCACGCAGCGAAAAGTAATCCACCGCCAGCTCTGAAGTGATCACCAATCGAACATTTTCCAGAGCCGC
>JBARNL010000683.1:0-3753 GCA_049802955.1 Candidatus Angelobacter sp. | reverse complement strand
GACCAAACTCATCCATTCTGACGCAACGGTGCCGGAGGGATTTCGCGCGCTGGCAACGCCGGTATATCGCGGATCTACCGTGGTGTTTGAACATGCGGCCCAGGCCAGCGACCGCTGGAATCAGCTTGAGATCGGCTATACCTATGGGCTTTACGGCACGCCCACCACGCTGGAACTGG
Organism: Candidatus Angelobacter sp.; assembly: GCA_049802955.1. GTDB lineage: Bacteria > Acidobacteriota > Terriglobia > Terriglobales > Acidobacteriaceae > Angelobacter. Next base: position 3,574 of record JBARNL010000683.1, on the reverse strand, counting down.
CGGCCAAAGTTTGTGAGCTGGAGAAAGGTTTTCGCGCGTTTATCACTCCCGGCGGACAGGCGGCAATTTCGCTGATCCACCTGGCGCTGCTCAAAGCAGGTGATCACGTGTTGCTGCCGGAAAGCATTTACGGACCTAACAGAATGTTTTCCAACGGGGTGCTGCGTCGCTTTGGCGTTGAGGTAAGTTATTATCCGCCGGAGGCGGGCGCCGGCATTCGAACGGAGTTCCGGCCCAACACGCGGCTGGTGTGGTGTGAGAGTCCGGGCTCCATCACCATGGAAGTGCAGGACCTGCCCGCCATCACGCAGGCAGCGCATGAACACGGCGCGCTGGCCGTGCTGGACAACACCTGGGCCGCGGGCATTTACCTGGACGCGTTTGCCCACGGTATGGATGTGACCATGCAGGCGCTGACCAAATATGTTGGCGGACACAGTGACCTGCTGCTGGGTTCGATTACCGTGCGGCCGGAGCGGATGGATTCGCAAGTGGCTTCGCGAAGCGGTAATGCGAAGATGTCTGCGCGCGAAATTTTTGAGCGCCTGGGTGAGACGCACCAGGTGCTGGGCTGCGCCGCGTCCCCCGATGATTGCAGCCTGGCGTTGCGTGGCATGAAGACCATGGCCGTGCGGCTCAAGGCCGTGGAGCAGAATGCGCTGGCGCTGGCGCAATGGCTCAGCAGTCGTCCGGAAGTTGAAACTGTGCTGCATCCTGCATTGCCTTCCTGTCCCGGACACGAGTTGTGGAAGCGCGACTTCACCGGCTCGTCCGGACTATTTTCCATCGTGTTCAAGCCGCAATACAGCAAAGAGCAGGTGCTGGCGTTTATTGACGCGCTGCGGCTGTTCAAGATCGGCTATAGCTGGGGCGGCGTCACCAGCCTGGTGATGACATACGATTTGCAATCGCCTAAGCGTCCCGCCTATGGCAGCAGATTAGTACGGCTTTACACGGGACTGGAAGCGATTGAGGATCTGGTTGCCGACGTGGAACAGGCGCTAGCGAGACTTACCACTGATCAACACTGATGACACTGATCGGAAAAACAAAAGCTCACCGCAGAGACGCGGAGACGCGGAGAAAGCCAAGAACATAACCACACAGGACACGAAAGGAACACAAAGATATTGCCAAAATCGCCATGTTTGTGCCTTCAGCAGTCAGCGACCCGCCAGAGCTTTTGCCGCAAAACTTCCCACTAATTCACACTGATGACACTGATCGGGGAAGAGATTGCCAAAATCGCCGGAATTGCCAAAGATCGCCGAAATTGAAAACCCAAAGCAGTACCTCGTTCTCTCTGTACCTCGGTAGTGAGTTTTTGCTCTTTTCAGATCAGTGTTCATCCGTGTAAATCAGCGGTGGGTTTTATTTTCTTCCATCCCTGTAGAATGAAACTCTCATGGATCACAAAGGCGACCACTTTGACGTGCTGGTAATTGGCGCCGGCCCTACGGGCATGGCGTGTGCCATTGAGGCGCAGCGCGCCGGATTTACTTCAGTCATGGTGGACAAGGGCTGCCTGGTGAACTCGCTGTTTCACTATCCGGCGAATATGGTTTTCTTTACCACGCCGGAGCTGCTGGAGATTGGCGATATCCCATTCACCACGGCCAACCAGAAGCCCAACCGATCAGAGGCGCTGGAGTATTACCGCAACGTGGCCCAGCATTACAAACTGGACGTGCGTCAGTATCAGCGCGTCGCCAGCGTGACCGGCTGCGACGGCGCATTCCGCGTCGAGACGCAGGACCTGCACGGGAATGACCATGAATATGTGGCGCGCAAGATTGTGGTAGCCACGGGATATTACGACCGTCCGAACTATCTGGGCATACCGGGCGAGGACTTGCCCAAGGTGATGCACTACTACAAAGACCCGCATCCGTATTTTGATATGGACGTGCTGATTATTGGCGCGAAGAATTCCGCGTCGATTGCGGCGCTGGAGCTGTGGCGGCGCGGCTCGCGCGTCACGATGGTGCATCGCGGGCCGGAGATTCACCGCAACGTGAAATACTGGATCAAGCCGGACATTGAAAATCGGATCAAGAACGGCGAGGTGACCGCGTACTTTAACAGCTGCGTGCTGGAGATCAGGGCGGAAGAAGTGCGGCTGAAGACGCCGGACGGCGAGCGCGCGCTGAAAAACGATTTTGTGTTTGCGCTGACGGGCTACCATCCAGATTACGAATTTTTGGAGTTGTTGGGGATTGAGTTGACCCGGCCGGAGATGCGTCCCATATGCGATCCGCTGACGTTTGAAAGCAACGTGCCGGGAATTTATGTGGCGGGCGTGGTTGTTTCCGGCGCGCGCACCAGTGAGATTTTTATCGAGAATGGACGCTTCCACGGCAAGCAAATTGCCGACGACCTAAAGACGAAGTTGCAGGTGGCAAGGGTGAAATAAATCGCGAAAAAAATCAAAATCTTACCGCTGATCAACCCGGATAAACGCGGATTTGGAAAGCGATAGAACATTGACGAGACGAAAGCGCTACTGGAGAGCGAAGAGATCACATGGTTCATGGGCGAGCCCGACTTGCGTGGCGAGCCCGCTGCATCAAGGCTGAAAAATCTCACAACTTCCTAAATTCTAAAAGCGGTTTGGAGCGAAGCGACAAAAATTTAAATATCTTCTTCCATGTAATCCATCACAGCGTGAAGATTGTTTTCTTCAAGGAAGATATTAGGCAGGCGGACGCGGCCTTCTTTGTTGAGACGCTGGGCGGCGGATTCGGCAACAGGCATGTCAACGCGCATTTCTTCATGCAGAAAAGGAATAAGTTCGTCGGATTCAACTCGCGCAACGAACGTGCCGCCGGCATTTTGTTCAAACATGATCTGATAAGTGACCGGTTGGCCATCGAGTTTCATAAGATCCAGAGTGCCGGTGGGCATGCGCGTTCCTCCAGTGCCTAGCAGGGTAATATCATATCGGACGCCATGAGTGTAATGCGGCAATTGCAGCCGTGTAAACTCTGTGAGAGAAAAATTAGTTTGCCTCAGGGGCGAAGAAAAGAGCTGCTTTGATCAGCCCACCCCCCGCTGGGGAGGGGCATCGTATGGAATAGTCCGGCGTGCTGCCTCTTTTCCGTTCCCAAAAGCTGGCTTCTCAGAGCATCGGCTGGAGATTCGCAACTTTTATTCTGGAGAAGGAACGACATGAAACGAATAGCAATCTTAAGCGCTTTGGCGCTTTGTATCGCTTCATTTGCGCCTGCGGCATCGGCCCAGAGCAGTGACGATAAAAATCACGGAAACTTGGGCGTGTATCTTGACTTTACCCGCCTGCAACCTGCCGACCTCAATTTGTTTGGCGTAGGCGCGCGGCTGGGTGTGAACGTTCGCCCTCACGTTGTTCTGGAAGGCGAGATGGCCTATGACTTTGAGCGCAACAAAACCCAGACCATCACAACCGGCGTCGTCAGCAGCACTGTCCGCTCCAATCTGCGGCTGCTTCATGGACTGTTTGGCTTGAAGATCCAAAGCACCGGTCCAGTGCGCGTTTTCGGATTGTTGAAAGGCGGCTTTGTCAATTTTGGGGTTAGCGGCCCTGTTACCGCTGGGG
>JBARNL010000682.1:0-1641 GCA_049802955.1 Candidatus Angelobacter sp. | reverse complement strand
TTGTCCTGCACGTGCCCGACAAGACCAACCTTGCCGGAGTTGCGCCGCTGCTCTGCGCCGGCATTACAACGTATTCTCCGCTGCGCCACTGGAAGGTGAGCAAAGGGCAGAAGGTCGGCATTGTGGGTTTGGGCGGATTGGGGCACATGGGCGTAAAGCTGGCCAGTGCGATGGGCGCGCATGTGGTGCTGTTCACTACATCGCCAAATAAAAAAGAGGACGCGCAGCGGCTGGGCGCGGATGAAGTGGTGGTCTCAAAAAATCAGAATGAAATGGACCGCCATGTGAACAGCTTTGATTTCATTCTGGATACCGTCTCCGCGCAGCATGACCTCAACGCCTACCTGGCGCTGATCAAGCGCGATGGCACGCTGACGCTCGTCGGCGCGCCGCCACAGCCACCGACAATTGAGGTCTTCAACCTGATCTTCAAGCGCCGCCAGCTCGCCGGATCGCTCATCGGGGGAATTCCGGAGACCCAGGAAATGCTGGATTTTTGCGCCCAGCACAAACTCACCGCCGACGTGGAGGTGATTCCAATCCAGAAAATCAATGAAGCTTACGAACGCATGCTGCGCAGCGACGTGAAATACCGCTTTGTGATTGATATGGCTTCGCTGGGCAAATAACCGACCGACGGATAGAACCTAACCAGCCCTGCGCAAGCGGGGCTTTTTTCTGTTACCCACGAATCTCTTTGCTGCCTAATTGCAAATATAGTATGTAAAGCAACCGCGTTGGAAAACCAAAAAAATGGCGCCCTCAAAATCGTGAACCGTTAGATTACGAATTAAAGGGCGCCAGACGAAGTGGCGCGACAACAACAAATCAGTGGACCGTAAACGTTGCGCTGCTCTGGAAGAGTTTGCCGGCAGTGTTCCAGGCATTGACAACGATCTTATGCGTTCCCACCGCTTCCGCTGCCGACCCGCTTATGGTTGCACTGCTGGAAGCCGCAACCTGTTTGCCGTCAATGTAAGCCTTCATTGCGGAGATCTTGGCGCTGCCGCCGTTGGCCGCAGCCGAAATGGCCACGGGTGAAGAAACGGTGGATCCCGCCGCAGGCTTGCAGATGTGAACGCCCGCGGTTGACGGAATGCTGCACGTGGCGGCGGAGCCCACCGTGAAATTCACAATCGTCTGATACACCTTGTCATTGGGGTCCCATGCGTTCACCGCCAGTTGATGAGTGCCTGCGGCTTTGGAGATGGCCGCGTTGAGTGTGTTGTTATCGGTGGCCGCCACCTGAGTGCCGTCGATATACGCCTTCATAGTGACGATCGGAAACGGCGTACCCTGGGCTGAGGCAGCAATCGCGGCCGGCGAAGAGACTGTTGCGCCTGAGCCCGGCGTGCAGACGTGAACACCCGCATTCGAGAAGAATGAGCAGGTCGAAGCTGATGTGTTGTTCAGGTAGACCAGGAGATGATCGTCTTCACCGCCGGCGGCGGCGAAATCCTGGCGGCCATCACCGTTGAAGTCGGCCACGACCGCCGCTCCGGGTGATCCGAAAGTGTCACCCGCATAGTAAAACGGCCCGAGGAACGCTCCCTTGCTTTGCTGGAAGAAGACGGCAAATGTGCCGAACAGGTTGTTGAACGAGTCCAGGAAGGTCATGGGCAAAATGATGCTGTGCAGGCC
>JBARNL010000681.1:0-2873 GCA_049802955.1 Candidatus Angelobacter sp. | reverse complement strand
GCCACACGCTGGATAGCGGCAGAAAGCTCGTCACAATGGACAGTTACAAATTTATTGTTCTCGCGCGGAAGAACTGCTTCGTAGTTAGGGAATTGTCCGGTAAGCTGGCGAGACGTCAACAACCGGCCGCCGATACGGAAGAAAAGAGTCGATTCATCCTTGGCAAACTCCACGGTCTGGGCATCAGTGCTGTTCAGCAGCGTACTCAACTCAGCCATGGCCTTTTTAGGCACCAGGACCTTCAATTCTCCGCTGACGGGCAGCTTGGTGCCGCCATGTTCGATATGCGCCAGGCGGTGCCCGTCAGTCGCGACCATGGTCAGCGATTCCGGCTTAAGCACCAGTAGCGCGCCATTCAGGGTGTAGCGCGATTCCTCATTTGAAATTGAGAAGATGGTTCGGCTAATCAACTGGCGCAATACCTGTGCTGGAAGCTGAAGGGCTGATTCGGCGGGAAACAATGGCAACGCAGGGAAATTTGCCCGCGCCATGCCTACCATCTTTGTGTTTGAGCGTCCGCTGCGGATCTGGACCCAGTGATTTTCCAGCAGCTTGATGCTGATATCGCCATCTGCAAGAAGCTTCACATAGTCATACAGCTTGCGCGCCGGTATGGTGCACGAACCTTCTTTTTTTACCTTTGCGGGGCACGACGTGCGCAGGCTGAGATCAAGATCCGTTGCGGTAATTGACAGCTTGTCCCCGGCAGCTTCAAAGAGAAAGTTGGAGAGGATGGGGATGGTGGTCTTGCGCTCCACCACGCCCTGTGTTGCCGTGAGTTCCTTCAACAGATCGTTTTTGCTGACGCTGATTTCCATCGTAGTTCCCACCTCAGTGCCCACGGCGGAAGGCATAATCTTTGGCCCCCTGAATAAATTCTAAACGCTGTACACAAATGTCACTTCACGCAGGATACAGCAAATCCCGCTAAAAGCGGCTCTTCCGTTGTTATTTCGCGCTTCTGCTCTGCCGCTGCCATTCTAATCTTTTCATTTTGGTCTTTGGTGGAAAATCGCTGCCCCAAGATGTGGAGAACCTGTGGATTTTCTGCACTAACCTTACTGCAGACATCTGGAACTCGCTGATGTGGACGCGGAGCCGATAGCCGTATCCTTCGCCTTCGCATCTTGAGCATGAAAAAAGGAAATGTCTGGTGCGCTAGGCTCAGGATAGCATTCTCACATTTGGGCCAAGTTGTCCCAAATCCACAAAGAATGGATTGAACGCCGACCTCTAGCTATTCAGCGTCTCCGTCAATTTGTTCAGCAGCCGGTTCAGGTCCTTGTCTGCTTGCCGCTGTTCCTCAATCTTATCAATCGAATGCATCACTGTGGTGTGGTGCTTGCCGCCAAACTGCCGGCCAATTTCCGGCAATGACGCTTCTGTCATTTGCTTGGCCAGATACATGGCAATCTGCCGCGGGAAGACGATAGCACGAGAGTTGCTCTTTGCCTTGATTTCAATGACGCGCAGCCCAAACTGCTCTGCCACCGCCTTCTGGATGGCATCAATCGTGATCTTGCGCGCCTGTGAATCGATAAAGTTCTTCAATACCTGTTGGGCAGTGATCAAGCTGATTTCGGCCCCGGTCAGCGAGCAATAGGCAATCAAGCGGATCAATGCGCCTTCCAGTTCGCGCACGTTTGTCCGCACGTTGGAGGCGATGTACAACGCCAGATCTGTTGAGAGAACAACGCGTTCCAATTCCGCTTTCTTCTGCAGGATGGCTACTTTTGTTTCCAGATCGGGCGGCTGAATATCGGCAATCAGGCCCCATTCAAAGCGCGAGCGCAGGCGGTCTTCAATTTCCGGCAGCTCTTTCGGCGGACGATCACTGGCAATCACAATCTGCTTCATCGACTCGTGAAGCGCGTTGAAAGTGTGGAAGAATTCTTCCTGAGTGCGTTCTTTCTGCGCCAGAAACTGAATGTCATCGATCAGGAGCACGTCCACGTTGCGGAACTTATCGCGGAAGCTGATCATTTTGTCGTACCGCAGCGAATTGATCATCTCGTTGGTGAATTTTTCACTCGAGATATAGCAAATGGAAGCCTGCGGCTGCCGCCGCTTCACTTCATGCCCAATGGCCTGCATCAAATGTGTCTTGCCCATGCCCACGCCGCCGTATAGAAAGAGCGGGTTGTAAGCTTTGGACGGCCGTTCCGCCACGGCCTGTGACGCTGCATGCGCAAACTGGTTACCCGCTCCGATAACAAATGCGCCGAAGGTGTACTTGGGGCTGAGCTGCGCGGCGGAATCCCAGTCAAAGCGCTGCTGCCTTGAGGCCGATGGCGCTGACGTTCCGCTGGCTGAAACTGGAGCGAATCCGCCATCTGCCCGGACCGGAGGCACTGTGGGATCTTCTTCTGCGGTAACGAATTTCACGTCTTGATATTCAGGCGCCAGTGTGTCCATGGCTTCCTGGATCAGGTCGCCGAATTTTTCTCCCAACTGGCGAAACTCCGGGTTCGGTACCCGGACAAAAATAATATTGCCATTGATGTGGCTGAAGCGTGTGGGCTTGAGCCAGGTATCGTAGGAATGGCGCGTGATTTTTTTTTCCAGCGCTCCGAGTATTCGAATCCATGGATTCGCAGTTGCGGTGATTGTCGCAGCGGATAATGACATTCTTGGGATGATTCCTATATTGCGAGCCGGCCAGGGCCCGTGGTTGAACTCGAAGAACTAGATATTGCGCTCAAGAGCGACGCAGAAGCGTTGAACACTGCGTTGTGCAACAATTTTTTTTTCGACTGGTGGGCATACTAGCACGAAGTTCATCCGCTGGAAATGCATCTGCGGCACTTTTTTTTTGACCGCTGATTTTTTTCTAAAATGTCGCGGATATTTTTTTTGGATTGTCGCTTTGTAAT
>JBARNL010000680.1:0-2316 GCA_049802955.1 Candidatus Angelobacter sp. | reverse complement strand
GTAGAACAGTACGCGTTCCGATCCTGCTTTAGCTGGGTAAGAACGTCTTTCTTCACGCGAATATACTTTACATTTCCGCCCTTGTGTCCTGGGGAGCCAATTATGAGGGGCGTCAGAAAGATTTGGCGAGCCCATAAAGCCGGCGCGAGCACTTGGTCCACAAATGACTCTTCCGTTGCCCCTTCTACCACGATATAAATCCGAGCCACTATCGCCGGTCTCCATTCGCCGACCCAGTCGTGGCACCTGAGGGTTGAGGCGGCTCTTCAAAGTGGGGCCTGCCGCCGAGCACATTTTTTTGCCATAATTCACCGAGCGAGTATTCTTTCAGCCACTCAGAAAGGTCTGTGGGCTCCAGGCGACGGAACGTTGATTGTCCTTGGGCTCGTTCCACAATGATTACGTCCTCGGGTGCAAATTCGTTCAGCAACTGTGCAGACTGCGTCGCAACGATGACTTGGCTAGCATACCGATTCACGGCCTGTTGAAAGAGATTCGCTAAAAGCGTTAACGCATAGGGGTGCAATCCAAGTTCAGGTTCATCAAAGAGCATGGCTGACGGTGTGAAAGGCTGAAGGAGCGCAGTAGCCAGACAAATGAAACGGAGCGTTCCATCAGACAATTGACTTGCACGGAACGGATAATCTGAGTCTTTTTGCAGCCACTCCAACTGAATCAGTTCGGGGTTGGTGGGCACGGGACGGAGCTTAAAGTCGTCGAAAAACGGCGCGGCAAGCCTGACCATATCACGGATTTTTTCGTATTCGATTGGATTTGTCTGGCGGATTCGAAATAGGAACGCCGCCAAATTCTCGGCATCGGGTCGAAGAGCTTCGTTGTCGTTGATTGGTCTTTGCCGGCGAACGCCAGCTGTGGCACTAGTATCGTGGAAGTGATATGCAACCCAGCTCGGTACCGAGTTGAAAACACGGCGCGATACCCAATGTTTATTTCCTGCGGAGCTAGGTTCACCTTTAAAATTTGTCAGCTTTGCTTCAAAATGACCTGAGCCCAGCCAGTCTCGAAGATCTTTATCTTGCACCTTTAGAAGAGTAGCTTCTTCCACAAACACCATGCGGTTATCGACTGTAGCAGCTAGTCCAAATTCGTAGCCATAGCTTTCAAAATCGAGCCTTGCGGTGAGTTGCCTCGTTATTTTCGGCCCAAGATAAAGACACGCATCTGCGCCTCCTTCTGTGGCAATGGCCAGTTGAAGCCGCTGCTCAATCAGGTCTCGCAACAGACGAAAGAATCCGACAAAATTACTCTTCCCAGCTCCATTAGCCCCTATCAGCACGTTCAAGGAGCGAAGTTCAAAATCCTCCAGCTTCTGGATCGACTTGAATCCTTTAATAGTAAGCTTTTTGATCGCTTCGCCCATACGCTCCTTTTGCGCTTTGATAGAATTCTAAGCGTAAACTTGCTCAAATGCCTATTGACAGTTCATTTACGGACGTCCCCACTGCGATCGAAGAGATCCGCGCCGGACGGATGATCGTGGTAGTGGATGACGAAGACCGTGAAAATGAGGGCGACCTCACCATGGCTGCCGAAAAGATCACGCCGGAAGCCATCAACTTTATGGCCAAGTTCGGGCGCGGCCTGATTTGCCTCGCCATGACGCCGGAGCGGCTCGATTATCTGCGAATCGGGCCGATGACGCGGGAGAATACTTCCCCTTACGGCACGGCATTTTATGAAAGCGTCGAGGCCCGTGAAGGCGTCACGACAGGAATTTCAGCCCATGATCGCGCACGCACGATTCAAGTTGCTATTGATCCGGCGAGCCGCGCGGCTGACCTGGTGCGTCCGGGCCACGTATTCCCTCTGGCTGCGCGCAAAGGCGGCGTGCTGGTCCGTGCCGGGCAGACGGAGGCTTCGGTCGATCTGGCGCGGATGGCCGGCATGATTCCAGCAGGCGTGATCTGCGAGATCATGAATGAAGACGGCACCATGGCGCGCGTGCCTGATCTTACTGAATTCTGCAAAACCCATAAACTAAAAATGCTGACCGGGGCGGAGCTGATTCGCTATCGCATGGAGACCGAAAGCCACGTGGTTCGGATTGGGGAAGCTATGCTCCCGACGCGCCACGGTGAATTCAGGATGATCGCGTTTGAGAACCAGCTCGACGGCGAATCGCACGTTGCCCTGGTGAAAGGCGACGTCGAAGGCGACACCGGCCCCGTGCTGGTACGCATGCATGCGCATTGCCTGGCGGGAGATGTCTTTGGCGGCTCGCTTTGCGATTGCCAGCAAGTCCTTGATCGCTCACTGGAAATGATTGCGCGCGAAGGTACTGGCGCACTGATCTAT
>JBARNL010000679.1:0-1910 GCA_049802955.1 Candidatus Angelobacter sp. | reverse complement strand
CGACGTTTAGCTCGGGTGAAACGGTGGTGCTGCAGGCGGACTGTGAGGGATCAAACCAGGGCTCGATTGATTTCGAAATTAAAGTGCCCGCGCAGACGCAGTTGGTGCGCTTGGAGACGGAAGGCGGCGCGGTGGCGGCGCAGAATTTGTCTGGGCGCGTCGAAGCCAAGACAGGCGGTGGCGGCATTCAATTGGACAGCATCACCGGCATAATCGCGGTCTCAAGCGGCGGCGGGAATATCGATATCGGCAAAGTTGGGAATGACGTTGAAGCTTCAACCGGTGGCGGAAGCATCCGGCTGGTTTCGGCGGCAGGCCATGTCACGGCGAAGTCGGGTGGCGGGAACCTGAACATTGGGTGGGCCAAAGTGATGACGCTGCAAACTGCCGGCGGCTCTATCCAGGTGACCAAGTGCGATGGCAAAATCAAGGCCGAAACAGGTGGCGGCAACATTGACCTGAATGATATTGCGGGCGCTGCGGAAATTGAGACTGCTGGAGGAAGTATCCATATTGGGCCGGCCAGGGGCGGAGTGCGCGCGGAAACAGGCGCAGGCGCGATTATGGCCAGGCTGGCTTCGGGCGGCGCGCCGTTTACTGACTCCAAACTGGAAACCCAGATGGGCGACATTGTTGTGTTTGTCCCGGAAGGCCTGGGCGTGAACGTGCGCGCGACCGTGGAAGCGGCACGGAGTTATGGTATCCGCAGTGAGTTTAGCGAGCTGAAGATTACTCGTCCTTCAGACACAATGGGGCCGCGAGAATTTTATGCTGAAGGAAGCATTAACGGTGGCGGCCCGCTGCTGCACGTCCACACAACAGCCGGAAATATTGAGATCAAAAGAGAAGTAAGACCGTAAGAGAAAAAGTTTGGAGCGTTCCCATGATTCAAAAAAAGACAGTCGCGCTGTTGCTCGTTGGTCTGGCGCTGCCGCTGATTGCAGCCCAGCCTTCGTCCCCGCCAGACTCGCTCTCGCGCCCGGTCCAAGGCTACTTCTATTCTGGAGGCCATTCATATCTTGGCGTTGATATTCGCGACGTGACCAGCGACCGCATGGCCGCGCTCAAACTCAAAGAAGAGCGCGGAGTGGAGATCACGATGGTGGACGCCGATGCGCCTGCCGGCAAAGCCGGTTTGCGCGAACATGATGTAATTCTCGATTTCAACGGCACCGCGGTCGAAAGTGAAGAGCAGATTCGCCGCCTCATTCGTGAAGTGCCGCCCGGACGCACCGTCACGCTCGGTATCAGCCGTGACGGCGTCCCCATGAAGATCAACGTGCAGTTGGCAGATCATGGCGCGGTTGTGGCGCAGACTTTTCCGCGCATCGTTGCACCTGCTCCGCCCGATTTCCCCCGCAACAGCATGGACCTGCCATTTCAGATTCAGACCTATTCTTCCGTGCTCGGCGTCCAGACAGAGAGCCTGACGCGCCAACTCGGCAACTATTTTGGCGTGAAAGATGGCGAAGGCGTGCTGGTGCGTTCGGTGGAAAAAAACAGCGCCGCGGAAAAAGCCGGCCTCAAAGCCGGTGACGTGATCGTGAAAGCCGATAATGAAAAGCTTACTGACCGCAGCGATCTGAGCCACATTCTTCGCAACCATCGCACCGGCGGCAAGATGATCATGGTTGTGATGCGAGACAAGCATGAGCAAACGCTCACGGTAACGCTGCCGGACCGCGGATCGCGTGACTCGTCTTTCCTGGATCTTGATGCCGATGAATTGCAAGCGTCTCTGGGCAATGTGCAAGACATGGTGCAGGATCTGGATCTTGATACTGACCAAATCATCTTTCTCGATCAAGACATGGCTTCGCTTGGCCGCAACATGGCTCGTCTGGATATGGGTCGCTTGCAAAGGGATTTGCTGGAGTCTCCTGAAATCGAGAAAGCCATGCGGGAAGCGC
>JBARNL010000678.1:0-8409 GCA_049802955.1 Candidatus Angelobacter sp. | reverse complement strand
TTTTAGGTCACCCACAACCATCCGGCAATCGCCTCGATCCTCACTCTTCATAAGCGCCAACTTCGTGGAACCCGCGGTTTCAGATCACCCGATCACGCGCGATCACCCGATCTCCCGATCCTATTTGGCTCCGGTCTTGCCTACTTTCTTCTTCAATTTCTCACCCACATAGCGGACGCCTTTCTGCTTGTATGGGTCGGGTGGACGCAGGCTGCGCATGTCCGCCGCAACCTGTCCCACTTTCTGGCGGTCGATGCCGGTGACCGTCAACTTGGTCTGCTTGGGATCAACGGCAACCGTTACGCCCGTAGGCAGCGGAAACTCAATGGGGTGCGAATAGCCCAGCGTGAACACCACGGTATTCTTGCCCTTTAATTCCGCGCGATACCCAATGCCGACAATTTCCAGATCGCGGTTCCAGCCCTTGGTCACGCCTTCAACCGCGTTATTCACCAGCGCCCGCGCCAGTCCATGGACCGCCGCATGATGGTCATCTTTACGGGTAACCTGGATATTTCCATCCGCCTGTTTCAGTTCAACGCCCGATGGAAGATGCGTTTGCACCTGGCCCTTGGGACCCTGCACCACAACGGTGTTGCCCTTTACTTCAAACTTTACTCCCTGTGGGAGCGGAATTGGTTTCTTTCCGATACGAGACATTGTGTGCTTCCTTTTTTCTGGTGAGTCCCTCGCAGCAATCACTGCTTCCGAGTTCCACAACCGTTTGGGCTATCAGCCTTTAGCTATTGGCCTTTAGCAAAATCATTCTTGCATTTCGTTCCCAACCTGGGAACGCACTAAATGCATCCGCCAGATCACCAAGCTAAAAGCCAAGAGCTAATGGCTAAAAGCTGCCGCGTAGCGGCTTACCATACCTCGCACAGGATCTCGCCGCCCAGGCCTTGTTTGCGCGCCTGGCGTCCCGTCATCACGCCCTTGGGCGTGGTAAGGATGTTGATCCCCAGCCCGCCGAGCACGCGTGGAATGTCATTGCGTCCTACATATACGCGGCAGCCCGGCCGCGAAATGCGCTGCAGGTTGGCGATAGCGGCATTGTTATCCTGGCCATACTTCAGGTAAATGCGCAGGACTTTTCTGCCTTCTTCTTCTGTGGGCTTGAAATTGGCGATGTACCCTTCTTCTTTCAGGATGCGCGCAATTTCCAGCTTCAGCTTGGAAGCCGGTACATCAAGCTTTTGGTGACGTGCATGAACCGCATTGCGAATACGTGCCAGCAAATCTGCGACCGGATCGGTCAAACTCATCTTCGTTTATCTCCTCTTATCGTCACCCGTTTGCTCCGGCTCCGCCGGAGAACCTGCCGTGACGTACTGCGAAACCAGCCATTAGCCCTTGGCCATTAGCTTTAGCTTCTGGCTTTTGGCGCTTGAGCTCCTCTGTCTATTTCTTTATGCTTGCTCAGTTCGACTGTGTTCTTTCCCTGTCGACAGACAAGCTAAAGGCCAAACGCTAAGAGCTAAAAGCTTCTTTTCCTTACCAGCTCGACTTCGAAACTCCGGGAATTTCACCCTTGAGCGCAAGACCGCGAAAGCACAGGCGGCAGAGGCCGAACTTGCGCAGAAAAGCGCGCGGCCGTCCGCAAATGCTGCAGCGATTGCGGTGCTGGGTGGAAAACTTGGGTTTCTTGTTCGTCTTGGCGATCTTTGCTGTTGTTGCCATCTTTTCCTTCGCTCGGCCTCTCGGCCATCGCTTCGGGCTTTTAGCTCTTAGCCCTTAGCCTTTGACACTTCTAATTGAACCAAATCCTTCTTGCTTTCAATTTCGGGCGAGTACACTGCTCGCAATCTTCATACTCAAGCTAAAAGCCAATGGCTAATAGCTAAGAGCTGTTTTACTGCCTAAAGGGCATTCCAAAACTCTTCAGCAATGCCCTTGCCTGATTGTCGTCACGCGCCGTGGTCACAATCGTCACGTTCATCCCCTTTAGCTTGTCTACCTTCGCATAATCGATTTCCGGGAAGATCAGCTGGTCGCGCAGACCCAGCGTGTAATTGCCTCGGCCGTCAAATGATTTTGTCGACACACCGCGAAAATCGCGCACGCGCGGTAGAGCGACGTTAATCAGCCGGTCCAGAAACTCATACATGCGCGGACCGCGCAGCGTCACCATGGCGCCAATGGCCATGCCTTCACGGACTTTGAATGCCGCAATCGATTTCTTGGCCTTGGTCACAACCGGCTTCTGCCCGCATATCTCGCCCAGATCACGCACCAGCGGATCGAGCATCTTGGTGTTCTGGGTAGCTTCGCCCACGCCCATGTTCACCACGATCTTGTGCAGCCGGGGCACAGCCATGGGATTGGTCGTGCCCAGTTCCTTGGCCAGGGCCGGGGCAATCTCTTTATCGAATTTGTCTTTTAGCCTTGCGGTTACCTTTGTCGTTGCCATTATTTCTCTGTTTCCTTCTCCCACGGTTTCGGAGTGGTTACCGGTTCGTAGGGTCATCAATTTGTTAGTTCAGTATTTAGTCTCTGGTACTTGGCCGTAAAACCCCCGGCTGCTTCATTTCACCAGCACTACCTTGGTCGCCAAACTAGCCAAATGCTAATTACCAATTACCGCCTTCGGCTATTTATCCAGCGGCGCTTCACAGCGGCGGCAGATCCTGAGATGCCGGCTGCCATGCGTTTTGTGCCCAATGCGCGACGGTCCGCAGCTTGGGCATACCACCATGACGTTCGAGATGGAGATGGGCGATTCCTGCTCCGCGATACCGCCCTTGATGTTGCGCTGCGGATTCGGCCGCACGTTTTTCTTCACCATCATTACGTGCTCAACCAATACTTTGCTGGTGCCGGGGAAAACCCGCAGCACGCGGCCCTGCTTGCCCTTGTCACGTCCGGTGATTACCTTCACCGTGTCATTGCGCCTGATATCGACTCTTATATGCATTGTTTGCCTTCAACCATGGGCGGCCTCAGCCTTGCATCCGCCAGAAAAATCTTGCCTTGCCATCCTCGTCTCTCTTTACGCGCCGCCCTTATAGAACTTCAGGCGCCAGAGAAACAATCTTCAAAAATTTCTTTTCCCTTAGCTCGCGGGCCACAGGACCGAATACGCGCGTGCCAATCGGCTCGCCGGTTTCATTGATCAGCACCGCGGCATTCTGATCAAAACGGATATAAGTTCCGTCTCGGCGGCGATGCTCCTTGCGCTGGCGCACGATCACGCATTTCACTACCGTGCCCTTTTTGGCCGTGCCGTCCGGCGACGCTTCTTTCACTGAGGCGGTAATCACGTCGCCCAGGCTGGCGTTCAGGCCGGTGTGTCCGCCCAGCGGCAGGATCATCTGCAGCCGGCGCGCTCCGCTGTTATCGGCCACATCGAGAATACTTCTCATCATGACTGCCATGGTTCAAATCTCCGTTTCAATTGCAAGCAACGTGAAACTGTCGCTCTCGACTTACTTAAATTCTTCCTGGAGCTTTTAGCTCTTAGCCTTTAAACAAATCTGTTTGTCTTGCTGAGAGCTGAAATGCTAACTGCTGACTTCCGACGCCGCTTCCTCGCCACCCACCAGCTTGGTTTTCTGGATGACGTTCTTCAGCCGCCAGCGTTTCAGCTTGGACATGGGGCGTGTCTCCTCAATCTCCACAAAGTCGCCCACGTGCGCCGTGTTCTTTTCGTCGTGCGCGTAGAACTTCTTGGACTTGGCCACGACGCGGCGATAGAGCGGATGCGCTTTCTTCATGATGACCTGCACCACGATGGTCTTGCTCATCTTGGTGGAGGTCACACGGCCGATCTTGGTGCTGCGCCTGCTTTGTTTTTTTTAAGTTGTTGTCTCTGCCATTTACTTCTTCCTCGTTTTGGCTGCGGCCTTCTTCTTGGCCGGTTTAGCGGTCTTGCCCTTTGCGGCAGCCTTGGTCTTGTTTTTCTTGGCGCTCTTGCCGGCAGCGGCGGACGTTGGTGGTTTTGGCGTTGGCTCGGCACCGCCCGCGGCTTCAGTCTTGTGGCCGTTGCTGGGCGCTGCTATGCCCAGCTCCTTTTCCCGGATCACGGTATGCACGCGCGCTACGTCCTTGCGCAGGCCACGGATCTTCGTCAGGCTCTCCGTCTGTCCCATTTTCAGCTGGAACTTGAGGCGGAATAGCTGGTCATTGAGCTCCTGCTGCTGGTGCAGCAGTTCGGCATCGGTCAGACTTCTAAGTTTTTCGACATCCATCGTCTTTTCTCTCTAGGGCTCCACAACGCCTGCGCTTCGCTGCGGCTGTTGCGCCTCATGTACGTTTCGCGCGGGCCAGCGCTCACTCCGCATTTCACCCGCTTCTCCCGCTTCTCTTCTCTTGCGTTAGCTGCTAGCTTCTGGCTCTTTAGCCAGATCAGCTTAAAACATCAACACAAGGCTAATTGCTAATTGCCAAGGGCTAATTGCTTCTTCCTAGTGCGCATCCGCGCGGGCCACAAACTTTGTCCGCAAGCCCAGCTTGTTTGACGCCAGCCGCATTGCTTCCTGGGCATCGGTGCGGTTCACGCCTTCCATCTCAAACAGGATCTTGCCAGGACGAACCACCGCGACCCAATGGTCCGGCGCGCCTTTGCCCTTGCCCATACGGGTTTCAGCCGGCTTCTTGGTCACGGGCTTGTCCGGAAACAGGCGAATCCATATCTTGCCGCCGCGCTTCACAAAACGCGTCATGGCGACGCGGCTTGCTTCAATCTGGCGGTCGGTAATCCAACCCGGCTCCATGACTTTCAACCCGAAATCGCCAAAGGAGAGTTCTCCTCCGCGCCAGGCCTTACCGCACATGCGACCGCGCTGCTGCTTGCGGTACTTAACTTTTTTCGGCATTAACATAACGTCGAGTTCCTTCTACGCTGCTTCCAGCTCTGTACGAGCCGTTAGCCCTTGGCCATTAGCCTTTAGTTCACCTCGCTCCCACCCTCTCGATACTCAGCTAAGGGCCAAGAGCTAATGGCTAAAGGCTGTTTCTTAAAATGCTCCTGCGCCCGCGCGCTCAGGCTGCCGTTTTTTCTGTGGCAGAATGTCGCCTTTATAAACCCAGCACTTCACGCCGATCACGCCATACGTGGTGCGGGCCTCGGAGAAACCAAAATCAATGTCGGCGCGCAGCGTGTGCAACGGCAAACGCCCTTGCAGGTACCACTCGGAGCGCGCGATTTCATTGCCGTTCAAACGGCCGGACACACGGACCTTGATGCCCTTGCAGCCGAAGCGTAGCGCCGAATCCACCGACTTGCGCATCGCGCGGCGGAAGCCTACGCGCTTTTCCAGTTGCAGCGCGATTCCTTCCGAAACCAGTTGCGCGTCAAGCTCAGGCTTGTGCACTTCCTGGATATCGATGAAGACATCGCGGTTCGTGCGCTTCTGCAGTTCGATCTTCAGCTTGTCAATTTCCGCGCCCTTGCGCCCGATGATGATGCCCGGACGCGCCGTGCGGATGATGATCCGCAGCTTGTTGCCCGGACGCTCTATCTCCACCGAGCTCACGCCAGCGGACTTGAGCTTGTCTTTGAGCTCGTCCTTCAGCTTCACGTCTTCCAGAAGAAGCTTGTCGTAATCTTTCTCAATGAACCAGCGCGACCGCCAGGGCTTGGTGTATCCCAGCCGAAATCCGTAAGGATGGACTTTCTGTCCCATGCATTTACCTCTTGTTTTCTTTTCTTCGAGGGCTCCACAACGCCTTCGCTTTCGCTCCGGCTGTTGCGCCCTCATGCTACGTTCGCGCGGGTCAGCGCTCACTCAGCATTTCACCCGCTTTTTCTTCCGAGCAATCTGTTTGCGCTGCAAAACTGTTTTTCTGAACCCAAACTCTTTAACGCGCCGCAGCGGTCTTCTTCTTGGCGGCCGATTTCTTCTTTGCGCCAACAGCCTTCTTTTTAGCCGTGGTCTTTACCGGAGCAGCATCTTCTTCGCCGACCACCGTTGCCAGATCCTGCTTGTTCTCCGTGCCTTTTTCAGCCAGCACAATCTCCATGTGCGAAATACGGCGCTGATAGCGAAACGCGCGGCCCATCGGCGCTGGACGGATACGCTTCATGCGCGGGCCTTCATTGGCGATGGCGTGCTTCACATAGAGCCGGTCCAGGTCAACGTCCATGCCTTTTTCCTGGCTCAGGTAATTCGCGTTCTCCACCGCCGAGCGCAGCAGCTGAAAAATTGCCGGAGCAATGCGCTTCTTGGTAAAAGTCAGCGTAGTGAGTGCGTCTTCCACGCGCCGGCCTTTAATCAGGTCCAGCACCAGCCGCGCCTTCTGCGGCGATACTCGGGTGAATCGTGCTTTCGCTGTAAATTCCATGTCGGTTAACCTATGCTCTCAATCTTTGCTATTTAGCTGGTGGGGCTGACGATGCCGCCGGCGCAATCGCTCCCGGACCACCCGGCACGCCCGCCGGCTTGGCGGAGACTTCTGCCGCCGCCTTCATTGAGTGGCCTTTAAATATCCGCGTGAAGGAGAACTCGCCCAGCTTGTGTCCCACCATATTTTCCGTGATGTACACCGGAATAAACTTTTTGCCGTTGTGAACCGCGATGGTGTGTCCCACCATTTCCGGCGAAATCGTCGACCGGCGCGACCATGAACGGATGACCTTCTTGTCATTTTTCGCATTCAGGTCTTCAATCTTCTTCAACAAATGGCCGTCAATATGCGGCCCTTTTTTCAGTGAACGAGCCATTATTTCTGTCTCCTGCTGACAATGAACTTGTCTGTGCGCTTGTTATTGCGCGTCTTGTAGCCGCGTGTCGGCTGGCCCCACGGGGTCACCGGATGCCGTCCGCCGGAAGTCTTGCCCTCACCGCCGCCGTGCGGATGGTCGACCGGGTTCATGGCGACGCCGCGGTTCACCGGCTTCTTGCCCAGCCAGATATTGCGTCCAGCCTTGCCGATGGAAACGTTTTCATGGTCCACGTTGCCAATCTGCCCGATGGTCGCCATGCAATCAATCAGCACTTTGCGCGTCTCGCCGGAAGGCAGCTTTACCAGCGCATACTCGTCTTCTTTCGCGACCAACTGGGCCGATCCACCGGCCGAGCGAACCATCTGCGCACCTTTGCCGGGCTTGAGCTCGATGTTGTGGATCGTGGTGCCGGCCGGAATGTTCTTGAGCGGCAGCGCGTTCCCCACCAGGATGTCGGCTTCAGGACCGCTGACAATCTTCTGGCCTACATTCAATCCCACGGGATGAAGGATGTAGCGCTTCTCGCCATCGGCATACGCAATCAGCGCGATGCGCGCCGAGCGGTTGGGATCGTACTCAATGGAAACCACGGTCGCCGGGACGCCATTCTTGTCGCGCTTGAAATCGATGTCGCGCAGTTTGCGTTTGTGCCCGCCGCCGCGATGCCAGATTGTGATGTCGCCCGCATTGCGGCGACCGCCGGTGCGCAGCTTGATGCTGGTCAGCGGCTTGTGCGGCTTATTGGTCGTCAACTCATCGTTGGTCAGCGTAGTCTTGAAACGCAACGACGGCGTAATCGGTCTGTATGTCTTAATTGCCATAAATTCAGCCTTTGTACTTCTCTTTGAGGGCTCCGCAACGCTTCGCCCTCGCGCTCTGCTCGCACTTGTTCAGTGCTCGCTCCGCGCTCACCCTGCTCTTAGCCTTTGGCTTTATGTTCAAGCTCGCGGCTAATCGCTAAACCTTTAAATCTTTGTTTCTTCAGCAAACCGGCCCATCAGGCCGCCGGTTTGCGCTGCCTCAGGAGCCTAATCGCTGTAACCGCGATCCAGGCACTGAAGCGGTTTTCTCGTTTCGTCTACCAGCGATTCGGCCTTGCATAGCCGAATCGCGCCGCTTTAGGAGCCTCCGTGATCTAACCACGTCAAAACCCTGAAGCGGTTTTCTAAATATTGGCCGCATACTCGGGCATTTTCTCGCCCGCCTTCAGCCTTACGTATGCCTTCTTCCAATCCGGACGGTAACCAGCAAACTTGCCCCGTCGGCGTTCTTTGCCGACAAAGTTTGCGGTGCGCACCGAATCAACCTTCACCTTGAAGATCTTCTGGACGGCTTCTTTCACTTCCGTCTTGGTGGCCGCAGCGTTGACTTCAAAAACCAGCGTGCCCTGGTTTTCCTTCACGCCCAGCCCCTTTTCCGTGATCACCGGCTTGCGGATAATCTGATAGGCCGACTTCATTACGCCACCTCCGCTTTGTGCTTGGGCGCACTGGCCTTCAGCGAATCCTGCAATTTTTCCAGAGCGGGCTTAGAAAAGATCGCCGTCTCATAGCGCAGCAGGTGATACGGATGCACCTGGTTGCCGGGAATCAATTCCACGCCGCGAATGTTGCGTGAGCTCAGCTCCAGGTTGCGGTTTTCGCTCGAGCCATCCACCAGCAGAGTCGTTTTGCCGACGCCCAGCTTGCCCAGCGTCTTGCGGAAAGTGTTAGTTTTGGCCGCGTCCAGCTCAAATGCTTCCACCA
>JBARNL010000677.1:0-2259 GCA_049802955.1 Candidatus Angelobacter sp. | reverse complement strand
AGCGCGAGTTTCAGTCAAAGCTCACGGGCAAGCCTGGCAAGATGCTGATCACGATGGACAACAAGCGCCGCTGGCTGGGACGCGTGGAAAAACAGCCTGATCCGGGCGAGAACGTGGTGCTTACCATCGATGAAAAAATTCAGTACATCGTGGAGCGGGAACTGGCGCGGGCCATCGACGAGACGCGCGCCGAAGCGGGCACGGTGATAGTGCAGAACCCGCACACCGGAGAAGTGCTGGCGTTGGCGAACTGGCCCACGTTCAATCCCAATATTTTTAATAAGGTAAATCCGCAGGCGCTGAAGAACCGCTCGGTGAGTGACGTATACGAGCCTGGATCGACATTCAAGCTGGTTACGCTGGCGGCCGCGCTGGAAGAGAAGATTACAAATCCCGACGAGGTGGTCGACTGCCAGATGGGTTCAATCGTGTTGAACGGCCTGCGCATTCACGATCACCATGCCTATGCGGGGTTAACGGTTTCGCAAATTCTGGAGCACTCAAGCGATGTCGGCGCAATCAAGATTGCGCTGCGCCTGGGCGAAGAACGGTTTGATCGCTACATTCGCGCGTTCGGATTCGGCACGCAGACTCGCATTGAGCTGCCGGGGGAGACTCGCGGATTGACCAAGCCGGTGAGCCGGTGGTCGAAGGTGAGCATTGGCGCGATCTCGATGGGACAGGAGATTGGCGTCTCACCGCTGCAACTGGCGGCAATGGTTTCGACGATCGCGAATGACGGGCTTTACATTGCACCGCGCATTGTTGCCGGAACAACAGCGCCTAGAAGCACGCCGCAGCTAATTGCGTTTCATCCTCCAATGGGCAGACGCGTGATCTCCCCGCTAACGGCGGCGCAGATGAAGCACATGATGGAAGGCGTGGTGCTTCGTGGGACGGGCAAGAAGGCGATTCTGGATGGATACAGTTCCGCCGGAAAAACCGGGACAGCACAGAAGATCGATGCCAGCGGTAAGTATTCCCATCGCCAACATATTGCGTCGTTTGCCGGATTTGCGCCGGTAAATGATCCTGCGGTGACGGTGCTGGTTGTGCTGGATTCGCCGGCTGGCGGATATCCTCACGATGGCGGCGGGGAAGCTGCTGCTCCGGTTTTCGCTCGCATCGCGCAGCAGGTGCTGGCGTATATGAACGTGCCGCACGATGTGGAGTTACAAGACCCCAAGCGCATGTGGTTGAAGGCGCACACCAAAGAAGATGACATCGCCGAGGGAGCGCCTGATTACATTGCCAGCGCGCAAGAAAATGTGGATTCAGCTGCCGCGCCGACGGCGGCAACTGCTCCCAAAGAAGACGCGAAGCTGCAAACCGTGGCTGTAACCGATAAGCTCGCGCCGCAAACAACAATTTCAAGCCAAGGGAATGTGCCTGCGACGGTGCAGCAAGCAAGTTTAAAGACTTCAGAGCAGCCTGGAGGAACAGTTGTGCTGGACGTGGTTGGAGGTGTGCTTGTGCCGGACTTTAGGGGCAAGTCGCTACGGACGGCGCTGGAAGAGGCTGAGTCGGACGGGATTGAACTTGAGGTAAGCGGAAGCGGCGTGGGTCTGGATCAATCGCCAGAGCCGGGATCAAGAATTCCGCCGGGGGGACATGTTTCAGTTCGCTTCGGAAGGTAATTTTGCCGCAGATTTCGAAGATGGCGCAGATCCACCTTATGATTGCGCAAGCTAACGCGCCGTATGACGATCAGTCTTAGAGTTCTTCAGTCTCACTTCGGCCAATGTAAGATCAGCTTGTTTTGTGGAGAGATCGCTTCGCATTTGCAATATGCTGTGAAGGTAAAGATCGTCTGAAGGAGAATCGATGAACTCTTTGACGGATTGAACAACACGCTTTGGTGCATAAATCAACATCTCTTGATATTCCATCGTCAAGTATGCAGCTACGTCGTACGCACCGTTAATATCGGGATGTCGACTGGATAGATATTTGGTGTTTTCCGGACGGAAATACGCATCCATAAACAAAATGCAGGATCGATAACGCTTTTCTTTCAGTTCCAGAATCTTGAACTGCAGCTCCTTCCGTTTGGCAAAAACGTAGCTGAAATAGCCTCCAATAACTCCACCAATGCCAAGTAATGTGAGGGCGGAGATAATCAATTGCATAGTCGAACTCGTCATAGTCGTAAAGTGTACCGGGCTTTTTTAGACAATCAACCTTTTAGGGAATAGCGATCCCTCGCTTCGCTCGGGAAGGGGCCAATTCATATGAACATCTCTTCGTCTTCCACTTCAC